>NZ_DF978424.1:379048-395567 GCF_002897135.1 Nostoc cycadae WK-1
GTCTTTTTTTATCAGGTGCAAGATGTGAGCTACCAAAATTACCGAACCAGATGTCATCAAACCTCGCAAAATCCCCGCCAGCATTTTACCAATATGCAGAGCTAGAGGATGTATGGGAGCTAGTAACATCTCTTCAAAGGTTTTGCTAAACAGCCTTTCTCCACAAATGGAAAATGTTGTCCCGCCAAAGCTAATAGTCATTGATGATAAGGCTACCATCCCCGGCAGAATAAATTCTAAATAATTATCATAGTTCCCGGTAATACCTGAACCTGGACGAATTGAGCTACCCAGTCCCAAACCAAAAGCCAAGATATATATTAATGGAGATATTAAACCCGTTGCGGCAACTTGTGTAATTCTGGCACGTAATTTCAACCACTCTCCCCAGAAAACTGTCAGACTATCCGCAACTAGAAGTGGAAATTGTGTAGTTTGAAATCTTTTTCCCCAGAGAAATGCTTTTTGAGATGTCACTTGCTTGTAGTTTAATGATCAAAGTTTTTGTAAGAATACTTTACAATTTTAGTTGACTCAATTAATGCTAGTAATAAAAAATGCTCTTCTTCCACTCATGTATTATTTATCACTAAATAGAAAATAATCACGCTGCTAAATTTTGCAGACAATCATCGTCAAGAATCGGCATACTGAAATAAGGAGCGCAGTTCATAAAGCTCCCTGCTTTCCAAAACGTGAAGGTGTCAAGTACAAATGAGACGTAAATCAACTGGTAGATCAGCTACAACATCTAAACCTCCGGCTTTTCAGCCTTCTCTGTTCAACCTCACCACGATCGCTATTTTGGGAGGTGTGCTAGTTTTGGGTATTGGCATTGGAATTGCTTTTAGCTCCACAACTACATTAACGCCATCCAACGTGGCTTCGCGGGAATTTATTGATACTAGAGCGCCAAACCCAGAGATTTGTGTACAGTACGGCGCTAGTGCAATGGTGATGGATGCCAGATTATTTGTGACACTTAACCCATTTAACGTTTATGTTGCTCAACCAAGTATGCGTCCAGGATGCGTATTAAGACAAAATAACTGGGCAATTTTAGAACAACGCAAACTTGTCACCTCTGAGCAAGTAAGAGAATGTAAAAATCGTCTGAATACTTTTGGTTTTACAGGTAGTTTAGATAGCGAAAAACCTGATATTAGATGTATTTATCAAAACGAAGCAGCGCAAAACTTTTTCACATCTCAACCGGGAGCAGTGGGATCACCTCAAGACACAGACAGATTTTAGTGTGAGAAGAAAGAACGCTTAGAGGCTAGTTTCTTACTCAACCCTCAGCACGGGCTGAACGCCCCGCTACCGCTAACAGCACTTTTAATTTATGGTTTAGGCAGAGGTTGTCCAAATTCAATCACTGGGATTTGGACTTCATTGGATTGATAGTTGGGTCTGGTTGGTGCTGTAGGAATGGGAAAATTAGGACTGGCTAAGGGCGCAGTACTATTCAAATTACCAGATTGATTGGGAAAGTTGGCTGGAGGAAGAATGGAGCCTTGGATTTGAGAAGGATTCTTGGAAGTTAGGGGAGGTACAGTGATATAGGGTTGCTGCTGGTTAGCAGTGATAGGCGGTAAAGTACTAGGTAATTGTAGATAGTTAGAATTGGCATTTAAATTAGTAGGAGTTGGTGTTTGAGGATAGTAATTATGGGAAGTTGGTGGGAGGCTATGAATAGCAGGCTGTAAGTTTGTCGGTTGAATGGCGAGATTTTTACTAGAAGTAAAAGGACGTAATACCCAGCGCGTGGGATTATTTCTAGAGATAGGTTGTAGTTTTACCTGATTGATGTCGATATAAGTTCCGGCGGCTAAATCTAGAACAATCCGAGTTATGGTGGCGTTCAATTGCGAAACCCGCACACGTTGAATTGCACCAGGATAATTTTGCTTGGTAACAACATAGCCCAGCTTAGTATCTGGCAGGTCAATAACTAGACGTGGTGGTTGAGAAAGATAAAAGTATTGCGGCTTTGTACCTGCTGACAGCATAAATTCAAGTTGTGCTGCTTCTGGATAAAATCGCCAATCATTCAACTTAGCAATTGGTGTAGCATTACTACTACCAGTTTCTAAAGTAATTGCTGTGTAAAATCCCAGCAAGCTGATACTAACTAGACGCTGGCTGAATAAAAAAAACCATTTAGGTTTTGGGCTTGTGTACATTATTTGTATTATGCGTATATTTAGACACAAGAAAGGTTGGCGGAATTAGTAAAAGGTGATACCTCATTCAAAGCAAATTTTAGGCTTTAAATTACGCAATTACCAATTACCCAATTCCTAACTTCCATAATTTGCCCACATTTAATGGCTATTTAACTTTTGTGATTTTTCTTGGGTTAGTTGTTTGGTTGCAGTAAATCTCAGAGTTTGGGGAATGCCATTAACTGTTAGTTGACCTGTCATTTTATCTTGATCTATCAGCTGCATTTGCATGGTGAGTGATTTACTTGTGTCAAGTTGCGAGTTTGGATGACGACACAGGATTTCTGGAGCAACTTTGCCAGAAAAACTGATCTGTTCTTTTTGCAAGATACCTGTGAGGGAAAGCGGTTTTTCAGTATCTGCATAAGAACTTACAGGCAATAAAGAGGCATTCAAATAAATACCTGATTGTTGGATATTTAATACCAGCGAGTCTGCTGTGGCACACTTTGATAAGTTTGAGGCTAGAGTAATAAGGTAGCGGCCGTCAACTACAGAAGGCGCTTTGAGATTATTTTCTCCATAGGCTGTGACAGTTTTAAACAACAGTAACACTGAACCTATAGCTACTCCATAGAAGGTTAAAGATTTAACATTCAAATGATTCATTGCTTTGTCACTTTTGATTCTTGGTTGGTGATTTCAGGCAGTACAGAAGCCAGATGAGAGGTAACTTGACTGTAACGACGGGTAATCAGCAGAGAGGAACGGCATTGAATTGCTAGTGCATCTGTATATCTGCCGAGAGTTTGACGCTCAATTCCCCAAACACGGCTGGTGCCTGCAATGGTGAGGTCAACTGTTTCGGAAGCGGTAACAACGGCTTGAATTGGCTCTGGGGATGCGACTGTTTTAATTTCAATGCGATCGCGTACACTAGCTGGTAGTTGCTCCATCATTTTGTACAATTCATAACTCAACTCATCTTGGTGGGGATTTTCCCCAAGTACCTGTAAAATCTGCAACATACAGGTATCGCGGTTAATCAATAGTCTCAAAGCTAAAATCAAGGCTAAATCATCATGGATATTTGCCGAGTAAGGAACCAATAAGTTTTCTAAGCGCTCTGACCCCCGGTCTACAAATACGGCAACATCCACTGGTGCGGTACTCAGAATTTGCCCGACTCTGCCACCTAAACGATTGTTACTAAAAGCTGGACGGTGCCATCCAACGAGAATTAAATCGGGTTGCTCAATTTGGGCGATTTGGGCTGTTTCCCGCGCCACATTGCTTGATATACGAATGATGGGATGTATATGAGAACGAGCTATTGGCGGTTCTAAGGTGCTAATTAATTGTTCTAGTTCTTGGCGACGCTGAAGAATTAATCGTTCTGCTTCCACTGGGGTACTCTCAAAAGCATAATCTTCTTGTAATTCAATTAAGCTGAGAGGATTGACAACAGCAGGTTGTTTGTAATTCAGCGCTAACGCCACTGCCAACTGTACCAAACCTTTTTGGGTGCTGGGATTTGCCACCGGGACTAAAATTCGGTAACTAGGAGCAGATTCAACAATGGTAGCGGTTTCAGCAGATGTTTCTACTTCTAAGTCTGGTTCAACGACATCTAACTTAATCAGGCGTTTTGGATATGTCCACTCCAGCAGCGGCGAAGTCATAAATGTTGTGACCAATGCCATAATTACCAGCATGGTAAAGACTAGGGGCGAAATTACTCCCAACTCTAGACCAATGTTGAGAACAATTAGCTCGGTTAAACCGCGTGTATTCATTAACCAACCAAGGGCTGAGGCTTCTCGCTTATTAATACCACTGACACGAGCCGCAATATATGTGCCAATATACTTCCCTGCGATCGCCACTAACAATATCAGCCCGCACAATAACCACAATTCAGGACGATTTAGTAAACCAATCTGCGTTCGCAAACCACTATAGGCAAAAAATATTGGTAGCAGAAATATCAAGACAAAATCTTCTGTTTTAACGGCTAATTCCCGAACTAAATCTGCATTCTTGGGCATTGCTGCACCCAGTAAAAATGCGCCAAAAATGAGGTGAATCCCAATTAGTTCAGTGATTAGTGCAGAACCAACTACCGCCATATAAATTACAGCTAAAAGTAACTGGCTTAAGCGTCCGGTACGCTTATAGTAGGTGGCTAACCGTTGGAGAAACCAACGCCCTACCGTCAGCATAAAAGTAATGTAGACAATGCTCTCAATAATTGTGGGTATAGCACCAGCAATGTTACCTGTTCTGGCTACGGCGATCGCTACTGCTAAAATACACCATGCAGTCACATCATCTACAGCTGCACAAGTTAATGCCAAGGTTCCCAGGCGCGTTCCCTGCAAATTGTTCTCCGTAATAATTCTTGCCAATACTGGAAAAGCAGTAATTGACATTGCTGCACCTAAAAATAGGGCAAAGGCAGTAAACGAGACACTAGCATTAGAAACCAGAGGATACAGCAGTAAAGACAAAATAGCCGCCAGAGAAAACGGCACAATTATGCTGACATTCGAGGTAAGAATTGCTGCTTGTAAGTTTCCACTGAGATATTTAGGATTAAGTTCTAACCCAATTAAAAACATGAAAAATATTAATCCCACCTGAGACAACACATTAAGAAACGGGATCGTTTCGGGTGGGAATAAACTAGCTGCTACATGGGGAGCAAGCAATCCAAATAAAGATGGGCCAAGCATAATCCCGGCAACAATCTCACCAATTACCAAAGGTTGCTTAATTGTTTTGAATGCCAGACCTATGAGCCGGGACAGTCCAATAACAATCAGCACCTCGATCAGAACGAGAATAACTGTGTGCATGGTTTCCTCTAAAAGACTATCTGGTTTCTCTAAGATGATTCTTTAAAGAATGGGAAATTGTCAACCTTATTAAGCATATTCCATGTAAGTTTATGTTCGATGAGGATGTTAATTGTTGTTACGACACCATCATATTAATCCACAGTAAATTGCTTAAATTTAAGAGATATTTAGAGAATAATGGGCAAATTTTCGAGATAAAACTCAGTGAATGATTAACAATTATTAGACATATCTTTCGTATTACCATCTAAGTTTTATGTTTTAGCCATTATAGGTTCAAACGTTCTCTATAGATTTACTTAATAACTATGTAATTAATACTATATAGATAACTTGTAATCACTTATTGAACTAAACAGTTGTTTATAAGTTATTTTTGGGAAAAATTTAAGTATTAGTAGTTTTATGCTATCAGGATGTCATATATTACATTTCTCCTGAGAAGATATCTGAGAAGTATTAAATATTTCATCTGATGCCCCCTAGCCTCTTTTTTATAAGAATTTAGGGGATATACATGTCTCACAAAAGTATTAAATTATGCAATAAAATCAAAATTACCTATTGACTGAAGTCGATTCAGATAAAAGTAGTTGAATGATGAACTCAGTACCTTTGTCTATAGTAGACTCTACTTCAACCACTCCTCCATATTTTTCTACGACAATTTGTCTGGCGATCGCTAACCCTAAACCTGTTTCCTTACCACCCCTTTAGTAGTAAACAAATGGTCAAAAATCTTTTGTTTGACTTTTTCAGTTATTCTTTGACCATTATCAGCAATTGAGATTTTTACGTATTTATCTACGATTGATGTTGTAATAATAATGCGGTTAGAATTAGCTAGAATTTCTGCGAAGCTCTTGCCAATATTAGATTCTTCTAAAGCATCTATAGCATTGGCAATAATATTCATAAATACTTAATTTAATTGTCCGGGGAAACAATCAATTTTCGGTAAACTACCGTAATTGGTGATTACTTCAATTGCCGGACGCTGTTCATTAGCTTTCAGGCTATGTTTAAGAAGAAGAATTGTGCTATCAATCCCCTCATGCAGATTAAATTTTACTTTGTAATCCTGATCAGCACGAGAGAAAATTCACCATGAAGTTGAGCATCTTGGGATTGGGGCGATCGCTCCACCTGTCAGCCGCAGCCTAGAGAAAAAATATCTGACTCAACAATTATTGACCATTGACTAGTTCCAATCTTGCTCTTCTTTTTTGCCGCGACTTTTGTAAATCCCCCCTAAGTTATGGATTTGGCGAGTTTTAGCAAAAAGTTCAGATTCGGTCAAACCCCACTGCTGCAAGACTTTATCTAGGTCTTTTTGGATGTCTCGCGCTCCTGGAAAGCCTTGATAACGGATGCGTAACCGCGCTAATTCTGCCAAATTATAGTCTGTTGCTTCTTGAGCGAGTAGAATATCAATAAAGGGGCGATCGCGGTTGTAAAGTGGATGTTGTTGATCTTTACTGCCGTGCTGTTCTGGCATATTTTATACCTTTAGTCCGATCCTTAATTCATTCTGAGTCTAGAGTTGAGATTCCTTCCATCGCAGGATAATTAAAGATGAGGGCAAACACACCTTACCTCTTACGGCTCTCACCACTGCCAGTCAATAATAAATAAAGATACATTGTCTTTAAGAAAATACAAAAAGTTTTAACGAGGGTGAACCTCAAATCACCCAAGTCCAAGCAGCAAGGGAGCAAGAACCCGCTATGTTTGAACACTTCACTTCCGAAGCCATTAAGGTCATTATGTTAGCTCAGGAGGAAGCACGTCGCCTGGGACACAACTTCGTAGGAACGGAACAAATTCTCCTGGGTTTAATTGGAGAAGGAACGGGAGTTGCTGCCAAAGTGCTGAGTGAGTTGGGCGTTACCCTCAAAGAAGCACGACGCGAAGTAGAAAAAATTATTGGTAGAGGTTCTGGATTTGTACCGCCAGAAATACCTTTTACTCCTAAAGTAAAAAACCTCTTTGAGCAATCGTTTAAAGAAGCTCATGGTCTAGGACATAACTACATCAACACTGAACACTTGCTTTTGGGTCTAACCGAAGCTGGTGAAGGTGTTGCGGCTAAAGTATTGCAAAATCTGGGGGTTGACCTCAGACTAGTTCGGACTGCTGTCCTGCGTCGTTTAGGTGAAGATGGCAATGTGACTGCGGGTGGTAATAGTCCACGGCGTAACCAACAAGCACTAACCCTAGAAGAGTTTGGCAGAAATCTCAGCAAACTAGCACAAGAAGGCAAGCTAGACCCTGTAGTTGGTCGAGAAAAAGAAATTGAGCGTGCTATTCAAATTCTCGGTCGCCGCACGAAAAATAATCCTGTGTTGATTGGTGAACCAGGAGTTGGTAAAACTGCGATCGCCGAAGGTTTAGCACAACGGATTGTTAACCAAGATGTTCCTGAACTCTTGTTGAACAAACAAGTTATCAGCCTAGATATGGGCTTAGTAGTAGCAGGAACCCGCTTCCGTGGAGACTTTGAAGAACGCCTGAAAAAAATCATGGACGAAATCCGTTCCGTCGGTAACATCGTCCTGGTAATTGATGAAATTCATACCCTTGTAGGTGCTGGTGGTACAGAAGGCGGTTTAGATGCAGCCAACATCCTCAAACCAGCTTTAGCACGGGGTGAACTTCAATGTCTAGGAGCCACAACCCTAGATGAATACCGCAAGCATATCGAACGTGATGCGGCTTTAGAACGGCGTTTCCAACCCATATTGGTGGGTGAACCTTCCGTTGAAGAAACCATCCAAATTCTTTACGGCTTGCGTGGCGCTTACGAACAACATCACAAAGTAGAAATTACTGATGCGGCTGTTTTAGCAGCAGCCCAGTTGTCAGATCGTTATATTAGCGATCGCTTCTTGCCAGATAAAGCCATAGACTTAATTGACGAAGCTGGTTCTCGTGTCCGGTTGCGAAACTCGCAAATCTCCGCTAACAAGGAACTCAAGCGTCAACTGGTAAGTGTAACTAAAGCTAAACATGAAGCTGTTAGACTCCAAGACTTTGACAAAGCAGGTGAACTCCGCGATCAAGAATTAGAAATTGAAGCTCAGTTACATACAGAGCAGACTATTTCTATTCCCACTGTTGGCGAAGAAGACATTGCTCAAATTGTCGCCTCTTGGACTGGTGTCCCAGTCAACAAACTTACAGAATCTGAGTCTGAGTTGTTGTTACACCTGGAAGACACCCTGCATCAACGGCTAATTGGTCAAGAACAAGCCGTTACCTCTGTCTCTCGCGCTATCCGCCGTGCCAGAGTTGGCTTAAAGAATCCCAACCGTCCTATTGCCAGCTTTATCTTCTCCGGCCCCACAGGAGTTGGTAAAACAGAATTGGCTAAAGCCTTAGCATCCTACTTCTTCGGCGCAGAAGAAGCAATGATTCGCTTGGATATGTCGGAATTTATGGAAAGCCATACCGTATCTAAGCTGATTGGTTCTCCTCCTGGTTATGTCGGCTACGATGAAGGCGGACAACTGACTGAGGCTGTGCGACGCAAACCCTACACAGTGTTGCTGTTCGACGAAATCGAAAAAGCACACCCTGATGTTTTCAACATGTTGTTGCAAATCTTGGATGACGGTCAACTTACCGATGCGAAAGGTCGGCGGGTAGACTTCAAAAATACTTTGATCATCCTCACTTCTAATATCGGTTCTAAAGTGATTGAAAAAGGTGGCGGTGGTTTAGGTTTTGAATTTGATAATCAAGCCGAGGCTAGTTATCATCGCATTCGCAACTTAGTGAATGAGGAACTGAAAACTTACTTCCGTCCAGAATTCCTCAATCGATTGGATGAGATTATTGTCTTCACTCAATTGTCTAAGGATGAAGTCAAGGAAATTGCTGAGATTATGCTCCGCGATGTTGCTAACCGCTTGACCGAAAAAGGTATCGCCTTGGAAGTTACGGAAGCGTTTAAAGAACTTGTCGTCAATGAAGGTTATAACCCTAGCTATGGTGCTAGACCTTTACGCAGAGCAATTATGCGCCTGTTAGAAGATTCTTTAGCGGAAGCAATGCTATCTGGCGAAATCGGCAATGGTGACACAGCTATTGTCGATGTAGATGATGATGGTCAAGTTAAAATCCGCAAATCAGATACGCGTGAATTACTCTTAGCGAATGCTCGCTAATTATCACAATTTCACAGTTTGAAAATTAAAAATCCCTTGGTTAATCAACCAGGGGATTTTTAGTAATGTATGCTGACTAAGTAAAAGATAACGAGGCATCTTTAAATTTGTAATTCTTCAGGGCTAGTTACAAATTATTTCCCATTACCATTACCGTTACCGTTACTAGCAAGTACTTGTTCGGCAAGTTTTTCTGGTACTTCTTGGAGATGGTCATAATCCCAGTGGAAAGAACCAACGCCTAAAGTGAGCGATCGCAACTCTACAATAAAGTTTTGCATCTCTGCTTGGGGCAAATAGGCAGAAATATTATCCCATCCTTGCCAATCTTGTCTGCCTTCATAACCGAGAATTTGTCCCCGTCTCCCACTCAGCAGTTGCAGCACTTTTGCGGTAAATTCGCTGGGTGTGGTGACTTGTACCCGCAAAATTGGTTCTAGTAAGGTGGGTTGCGCTTGGGGTATCCCTGTTTGCATTGCCAAACGCGCTGCTTGTTTAAAGGCTTGTTCGGAACTATCAACGTTGTGATAAGAACCGTTGGTGAGAGTCACAGCCACATCCACAACTGGGAAGCCTAAAGGCCCATGTGCCAAAAATTCCCGCACACCTATTTCTACCCCAGGAATATACTGTCTCGGAACTACGCCGCCGACAATGGTTTCTTTAAAATTGAAGCCTTCACCGCGTGGTAAGGGTTTGATATCAAGAAAAACATCGCCAAATTGTCCATGTCCGCCGCTTTGGTGTTTGTAGCGTCCATGTACTGAGGTAACGGGTTTGCGAATTGTTTCTTTATAAGGTACTTGCGGTAGATGGGTAGTCATGGGCAAATTATATTTGCGGCGGAGTCTGTCTAAGGCGACTCGCAAATGAATTTCACCTTGACCCCAAAGAATCACTTCGTGGGTGTCGCCGTGTTGTTCCCAAGCTAGAGAGGGGTCTTCTTCTAGTAGTTTGGCGATCGCACTGCTAAGTTTGACTTCATCATTGCGCTTTTCGGGGGTAATCGCCAAAGCATAGACAGGTTCCAGCTTTTCAGCATTGGGGAATGCTAGTTTAATTTGTTCTGCGGAGAGTGTATCCCCTGTTTTGATGTTTTCCATCCGGCTTAAGGCGACAATTTCCCCAGCCACAGCTTCATTTACAGATTGCTGTTGTTGTCCCATCAGGCGATAAAGTCCACCTGCACGCACACCGTTGAGGACAATACCATCAGTTAATTTACCTTGCCAAACCCGCACCAAAGAAAGTTTGCCACCTTGAGGAGTGTAGTAAGTTTTTAATACCTGGGCTAAAGGTGCTTTGCTGGTGATATTTTTTAAACGCCGTTCGGCTGTTGTTTCTGGTTCTGGTGCTTCCCTTAACAGTGCTTCTAATAACGGTCTCACGCCATAATCTTGTTCTGCAACCCCAAAAAAGACAGGAACTACCAAATCCGCCCCTAATTCCATTTTTAAATCTTTGAGAATTTCTTCTTGGGGTGGTTCAATATCTTCTAATAATTCTTCGAGTAAGTGGTCATCAAAATTTGCTAAAGCTTCGAGCATTTCGGCTCGTGCAGTATGTTCTTCTGCTTTGAGATCTTCGGGGAAAGGAATTTGATCAGCTGGTGCGCCGGAATGATATTGATAAGCCTGTTCGCTCACCATATCAATAAAACCGGTCAGTTGTTCCCCTTGCATGATTGGGTATTGGTGCGCTACCAAAGGACGGCTAGAAACTGCTTTTAAGGCGTGTAATGTTTCTAGAACATGAATATTTGCCCGATCCATTTTGTTAACAAAGACAAGATGGGGTATTTCCCAATCGTCTAAGAATTTAAATAGAGGAGCTAGGGTGAGGACGCGATCGCGTATGGGTTCGCAAACTACAATTGCCGCATCAACTCCCATTAAAGCATTGTATGTTTCTTGGGCAAATTCTACGCTTCCCGGACAATCTATAAAGGTAAAACGAGTTCCGTTATAGTCGGTGCTGGCGGCGCTAACTTCTACAGTCATTTGGCGATCGCGCGATTCTGCTGCACTATCTCCAACTGTGTTACCATCCTTAACGCTGCCTTTACGAGAAATTGCGCCAGTAACAAACAATAAACTTTCAAGTAAGGTAGTTTTTCCACTTAAATAAGGGCCAACAATTGCAATATTCCGCGAACCCGTGTTTACTTTTTCGCTCATACAACCTCCCTTGCGGTAAGTTCTTCTTACCTGCACTACCTGTATTTTTCAGGGACAAATAATCTTCTCTCAACAGAGAATGATCCCTGCTTTAACTTGTCATTATCCTCCCTTTAATCAGATGCGAAAAAAATTGTAGTTAGTCGTAAGATTTAGCTTAAGAAATATTAAGTAATCAAAACTTTAATAGAAAATTTAAAATATTTGTTAAAACTTTTTCCATCACTCAAATATTAGCTTAATCTAACTTAAACTTTGTCAAAAAATGCCGTTATCATTCTACAAATATCCCATAATTGGGTTAATAAATCTCAGCTTATTGGGCGGTAGTACTTTTTTACTAACTTCCCAAGCTTTGACTGCTGAACCTGCTTGGTTGCTAACACAATCAACAAATCAAGCTGCTGTAGACTGGTTAAATCAAGGATTACAGTCAATTCAAGCAGGAAGAATCCAAGATGCGATCGCCTCTTTTCAAAAAGCAATTCAGCTAGACCCAAAATTAGCGCCAGCCTACTACAATTTAGGGTTAGCATACAGACAAACAGGACAATTAAAGCCAGCAGCCGACGCATTTTATCAAGCAACCCAAGCCGATTCTCAGTTTGCTCCCGCCTTTGCCAATTTAGGCGGAGCCTTGTTAGAAGGCAATAATGTGCAACAGGCCAACGATTATTTACAACGGGCGATAGAATTAGACCCAAAACTTGGCTTTGCTCACTATAACTTGGGCTTAGTACAGCAACAGCAACAAGATTGGGAAAGAGCGATCGCCTCCTTTAAAAAAGCCGCAGAATATAGTCAGAATGCGCCGGAACCTCATTATCATTTAGGTATATGCTATCTGCAACAAGGTAAGCTAGATAAAGCAAAAAATGCCTTTCGCCAAGCCATCAAAATTAATCCAAAATATACAGAAGCTCACTATAATTTGGGGACGATTTGGTTTAGCCAAAACAAATTAAAAGAAGCATTAGCAGCTTTTAGAAAATCTGCCGAAGCCAACTCTAATTATCCCAATGCTTATTATGGTGCGGGATTGGTATTTATGCAGCAAAAAAAATATGCCGAAGCCGCACAAGTATTGCAATATGCCAGAGATTTATATAATTCTCAAAGGAATGTTCAGTGGGTACAAAATTCCGAAAAATTGTTGCAACAAGTACAAAATTTAAATTACCAACCACGCTGAGGCGCGAATTTTAACAATAGGTCACAATAAGAGAAAAGGGTAGACTAGCTGGTGTGGTGTGAAATAGACCTAATGGGAACATACCAATGCAAAAGCGCTTCAAAAGTCGATTTTTATTTTGCGATCGCTGGCTTGATCGACATTCAATTGCTCGCAACATGGAAGCTTTTCAAGACTTACTTGTGATTGTCTTGTGCTTAAGCTTATTCGCAGTCATGATCATCCAGATATGGAGCATATTTATTGCCATAACACAGACATTAGACTATAAACATGTAACTGCAAAAATACTCTTTGTCTTGATTTTAGTTGAGTTATTTCGACTGTTAATGATTTACTTGCAAGAGCATAGTATTTCTGTTGGTGTAGCAGTTGAAGTCACAATTGTCTCAGTTCTCCGAGAAGTAGTTGTTCACGGAGCCTTAGAAATTTCCTGGATTCAAACAGCCGCTATTTGTGGCTTGTTATTTATTTTAGGTAGTTTATTACTCGTGTGCGCCAAAACACCACACATGGATTGCATGAGTGCTAATACCAAATTCTGTCCTATTGTCTATCAAGGGGGTAGAGAAAGGCAAAACGAACTAGAATTCCCCTATTCACATAAATGTGATGAACATCAACCACTGGCGTAAATTCCCCAATAAGTGATAACTCTGTGGTAATAAAAACTCAACATTTGCTTAAGGCTGCGTCAGCAGCCTTTGTGCTTTTTTCTACGCTTTTGGGGAGATGAACCGCGCTTTTAAGGTGAGTAGAAATGAAATAGAAACTTACATGAGGTCAATATATGACTACAGGTAACGGACAATCTCAACAACCCATCAGCAACCTAGAATACGATTTTGTCACCGTACTGCACAATAAAGCTGAAGCGGTTAAAGCCTATGACACATACATCCAAGATGCACAACAAGCAAACTCTCAGCCTTGCGTAGAATTATTCCAAAAACTGCGCCAGTCTGATATGGAACAAGCACAAGAAATTCGCCACCATCTTCAACAAGTGTTGCAACACGGCAAGATGTAAAGCTAAAAATTAACACACAGTCAGCAGTTGATCAACTAAACCACATCTAAATTTGTGGATGAGAAGTATCAATAACTCTTGTGGGGGAACCACTGCGATGGGCAGGTTCCCCGACTTATAACAAGTTCAGCTTTTGCTATAGCATTACGTCAAGCTATTTTCGCGGCTATACGGTAATCCATCTCTTTAGAATCAACTGGATGATAGCTAAGTAGAGGGACATAAATAATTGTAATTAGGACTAGGCAGGAGGCAGAAGGCAGGAGGGAAGAGGTTTTTAACTATTTTGTCTAAGACTTATCTAGTTAAGTTTATTTGTGTCTTCTTACTTAGTTTGATGAAAATAATCAAATATGCCATCAATAATTCCCTCAAAAATTGCTGGTATTCACTCAAAAGGAATAATTTCTTCATCATCAATTTGCCAGACAATCTCAATCTGTGAGTGATCAATTATAGGCTCGATTTTTAAGCACACATGACCATAGCTGTGAATACTAGAAGATTGTCGAACAAATTTACCTTCTGCTATTAATGGTTGAGCAATAGAGTAAAGCTTATTTTTTAATTCTTGCTTTGTAAGTATAATATTGGGCATTACTTAATCTTTTGCCATTCATATAGATTAATTAGACTCTTAGCCTCGTATTATATAAACTCTGTAAAGCTAATAACCCAGCACCATAAGCAGGTTCATACCTTGGAAACATTACCTTTACGTGCGGAAATTGATTAACTATTGCTGTTGTAAATCTCTCATGTATTTGAGATTTACCTTGCCACACACTACCTGTAGTCACAATTTCAAAAGCTGAGTCAGGACTAAAAATTGTATTAATAACTGTAGATGTAGCTTTCACTAATTCCTTAACAGCATCATCAATTACACTGTTAGCTAATTTATCGCCTGAAGCTGCTGCTAAATCTACAATTGGTGCTAAAGATGCTATTTCTTTAACTCCCCATCCGCGGCGATATATTACTTCTATTAATTCTTCTATACTCTGGAAACCAAGATGCTGTTTAAAATCTTGTACCAAACTTGTTTGTATCTCACGCCCATCATAAGATTTTAATGCTGCTTGCATACCAGCAACAGCGATTTTATAGGCGCTTCCTTCATCTCCTAAAATGTATCCCCAACCGCCTACTCTTTTAGTTTCTCCTTGTTGATTTCGACCAAAAGTTATGGAACCAGTACCCGCAGCCACGACAATTCCTACATCATGACCGACTCCGCCAACTAAAGCAATTAAAGCATCATGGCAAATTACTATATTAGCTGGCTGTAAATCCCAAGTAATCGGCAGGAATTGACTGTTTTGTAATTCCTGCACCATATTTTTAACTACTTCAATATCTCCAGAACGTCCAATACCAGCTAAACCTAAGCAGATGGCTGAAATTTTGATTATGTTTGTGAACTTTAATGCTTCATTCGCAGCTGCATTAATAGCAGAATGAATGGATTTTAGCGCTGCTTCAACGCCTATGCTTTGATAATTAGATGCGCCTGCTTCAGCATGACCTAGCACTTGACGACTATCATCCATCAAGATACATACAGTTTTACTACCACCGCCATCTATTCCTAAAACATAACTCATGAGACTAATGTGCAGGAGATTTTTTCTGTGTTTCTTCTTTTAAAGGAATGAAAAATAAAACAATCATTCCTGGAATAGTTAGCAAACAAACCAAGCTAAAAAACAATGTATATCCTAATAATGGTTGCAAATATCCACTGACTATTCCAGGTAGCATCATACCTAGTGCCATGATGCCAGTAGATATGGCGAAATGAGATGTCTTATATTCACCTTGAGAAATATACATTAAGTAAACACTAAAAGCTGTAAACCCAAAACCATAACCAAATTGCTCTAATGAAACCAGCAGATAAACTAAGTTCAATGAAGGTTGATTATAAGCCATATATACATAAAATAAATCTGGCAAGTTCAAGGCTAAAGCCATAGGAAAGAGACATCTTCTTAAACCATACTTGGCAATTACTAATCCACCTAAAATTCCACCTGCGATTAGTGATATTACACCGAATGTGCCATACACTAAACCAACATCTGATGTCGATAACCCTAGTCCGCCTGCTTCTGGTTTATCTAACAAAAATAAAGAAGCAAATTTGACAAGCATTGCCTCACCAAATCTATAAAGTAAGATAAATGCTAGGATAACTAGAATTTTTTCTTGGGCAAAATAGGAACTAATAATTGTCCAAAAAGGTATGCTATCTGTGCTTTGTAGCTGTCGTGGTTTATCGGCATCTGGTAACGGTAAACTGAAACGGTGAAAAATACAAAGTATGGCTAAAACTACAGCAGAAAAACCGATCGCAGTAGTCCAGCTTAAGGGAATATTGTCGAGATATCCTTCCAGTTGCCCAGCTAACACAACTAATAGTCCTGAACCAAAAATCACCGCCAGTCGATAAAATAGCGAGCGAATACCGACAAAAAAGGCTTGCTGTTCGGGGCTTAAAGCTAATAGATAAAAGCCATCTGTAGCAATATCATAAGTAGCGGAAATAAATGCTCCCACTGTTAATGCACCGAGGGAGATAAAAAAGAAATTAGGCAGTTGTAAGCAAAAGGCAATTAAACCCAAGCAACAGAACATTGCTAGTTGGGTATAGAGTATCCAAGTTCGTTTGGTGGAATAAGTATCAACAATTGGCCCCCAGAACATTTTAATAACCCAGGGTAGATAGAGCAGACTTGTCCACACAGCAATTTGTGTGTTGTCTACGCCGAGTTTTTTATAAAAGATGACGGAGACTGTGTTGATGATGATGTAAGGTACACCGGAGGCGAAATATAAGGTGGGGATGTAAAGCCAGGGGGAGCGTGACATAAGATGAGAATAATTTTTTAAACGAACCGCAAAGGAGAGGCAGCGCGT
>NZ_DF978424.1:398085-420958 GCF_002897135.1 Nostoc cycadae WK-1
ACGCGCTGCCTCTCCTTTGCGGTTCGTTTTTATCAAACCCTCTCCAACCCTGTGGCAAAATTTATTAAAGTTCTTCCACAGTTAATTTTCCCAGCATGACCGCAACTATCTCGAATCTCCCCAGTCTCTACGATCCCTTTACCACTGAAGCTAAGTGGCAAAAATTCTGGGAAGAAAACCAAGTTTACAAAGCTGACCCCAATCACAACGGCGAACCTTACTGTGTTGTGATTCCGCCGCCGAATGTTACTGGCAGTTTGCATATGGGTCACGCTTTTGAAAGTGCGCTAATTGATGTTCTTGTACGCTATCACCGGATGCAGGGACGCAATACTTTGTGGCTACCTGGAACTGACCACGCTAGTATCGCTGTCCATACGATGTTAGAAAGACAGCTTAAAAAAGAGGGTAAAACTCGTGCTGAGTTGGGACGTGAAGAATTTCTCGAACGCGCTTGGCAGTGGAAGGCGGAGTCTGGGGGAACAATTGTTAATCAATTACGCCGCTTGGGTGTGTCTGTGGACTGGTCACGGGAACGGTTCACGTTAGATGAGGGCTTATCTAAAGCTGTGGTGGAAGCTTTTGTGAGTCTTTACAAGGAAGGGTTAATTTATCGTGGCGAATATTTGGTGAACTGGTGTCCGGCTACTCAGTCGGCGGTGTCGGATGTTGAGGTGGAAAAACAAGAGGTTAATGGTAATCTTTGGCATTTCCGTTATCCCCTGACAGATGGTTCTGGTTATGTGGAGGTGGCGACGACTCGACCAGAAACGATGCTGGGTGATACTGGGGTGGCGGTGAATCCCAATGATGATAGATATAAGCATCTGATTGGGAAGACTTTGACTTTGCCAATTATGCAGCGCGAAATTCCAATTATTGGCGATGAATTGGTTGACCCAACTTTCGGTACTGGTTGTGTGAAGGTGACACCAGCCCATGATCCCAATGATTTTGAAATGGGTAAGCGTCACAATCTGCCGTTTATTAATATTTTGAATAAAGATGGAACTCTGAATGCCAATGCTGGGGAGTTTCAAGGACAAGACCGCTTCGTGGCGCGAAAGAATGTAGTTTCGCGTCTGGAAGCTGATGGGGTTTTAGTCAAAATTGAAGATTATAAGCATACCGTTCCTTATAGCGATCGCGGTAAAGTTCCCATTGAACCTCTCCTGTCTACTCAATGGTTTGTCAAAATTCGCCCAATGGCGAATAACGCTTTAGAATTCCTCGACCAACAAAGTTCTCCTGAGTTTGTTCCCCAACGCTGGACAAAGGTTTACCGTGATTGGTTGGTGAGTCTGCGAGATTGGTGTATCTCCCGACAATTGTGGTGGGGACATCAAATTCCCGCTTGGTACGCTGTGAGTGAAACAAACGGACAAATTACTGATACTACGCCGTTTGTGGTGGCGAAATCTGCTGATGAGGCATGGGAAAAAGCCAAAGCCCAATTTGGTGAAAATGTTCAGCTACAACAAGACCCAGATGTATTAGATACTTGGTTTTCTTCGGGACTATGGCCGTTTTCTACTTTGGGCTGGCCGGAACAAACCCCAGATTTAGCTAAGTACTACCCGACGACTACCTTAGTGACAGGTTTTGACATTATCTTTTTCTGGGTAGCGAGAATGACGATGATGGCTGGTCATTTCACCGGGAAAATGCCGTTTCATGATGTTTACATCCACGGGTTAGTGCTGGATGAAAAAGGTCAGAAAATGTCTAAGACTAAAGGTAATGGCATTGACCCATTATTATTAATTGATAAATATGGCACAGATGCCTTACGCTACACCTTAGTGAAGGAAGTGGCGGGTGCTGGTCAAGATATCCGCTTAGAATACGATCGCGAAAAAGATGAATCATCATCAGTGCAAGCTTCACGCAACTTTGCCAACAAGTTGTGGAATGCGGCGCGGTTCGTGATGATGAATTTAGATGGACAAACCCCGGCACAATTAGGAAAACCCGTTGCTAGTGAATTGAGCGATCGCTGGATTCTTTCTCGCTATCATCAAGTTATTAATCAAACTACCAATTACATCAATAACTACGGTTTAGGGGAAGCCGCCAAGGGAATTTACGAATTTATTTGGGGCGATTTTTGCGACTGGTATATTGAATTAGTCAAATCCCGGTTACAGCCAGGTGCAGACCCCACATCCCGCCGCGCCGCCCAGCAAGTCCTCGCCTACGTACTGGAAGGGATTTTAAAATTACTGCATCCCTTTATGCCCCACATCACCGAGGAAATTTGGCAAACCCTCACTCAACAACCCGCAGAATCTCTGCAAACTTTAGCTTTACAAGCTTATCCCCAAGCTGATGCCAACTTAATTGATCCCGCGTTGGAAGAACAATTTGACCTGCTAATTGGCACTATCCGCACAATTCGCAATTTACGGGCGGAGGCGGATGTTAAGCCAGGGGCGAAAGTTAAGGTGAATTTGCAAACTGATAGCCCCAAGGAACAGCAAATTTTAACGGCGGGACAATCTTATATCAAAGATTTGGCTAAGGTAGAAGCTTTGACATTTGCGGAAGAACAAAAAAGCCAAACTGTAGCGCCGTCAAAATCGCCGTGGAATTGGAAGACCATTGGCTTAGTAATAGTCGGGCTTGTATTTCTGCGAGTCGGTTTAGCGGTGGCGCATACCGTTAATCAAATTCCCTTTGCTGGTACTTTCTTTGAAATTGTGGGTTTAGGTTATAGTATTTGGTTTATTGCCCGCAGTATATTGTTTGCCGAAGCTAAACTCCCAGAACAGTTACCAGCAGTTTTAGAAGCAGTTCCAGCCTCAGAACAAACCATTGCTGGGGTAATTGGTACAGTTCAAGTCGTTATTCCCCTGACTGGTGTAGTTGACATTGAAGCCCTACGTGCCAAATTAGAGAAAAGCATCAGCAAGGTCGAAGCCGAAGCCCAGTCCCTCAGAGGTAGGTTAAGCAATCCTAAGTTTGTCGATAAAGCCCCAACTGACGTAGTACAAGGAGCCAAAGATGCCTTAGCTGAGGCTGAAAAACAAGCAGAAATTTTGCGCTTACGCCTTCAGACGTTGCTGTAGGTAGTGTCTGTAAGGTCTAGCATCACTGCAATGGGTAATTGCAATTAACTCTGCTATTACTCATTACAGTGATGATTTTCAACACAAAATTAGTGTTTTAAATAGGACTTACGCAACTGGCACACCTATATCTTCTGGTACAAGAGTCAACAGTCAAAAGTCAAAAACCTCTATTTTTGACTTTTGACTGTTGACTCTGGACAGAAGTAAATGAAAAAAGACAAGATTTGCATAAGTTCTATTAATTTTGTTGTTTAATATAAACTTTTGTACTTATTTTTTAATTTTTAATTGTAAGCTGGAGCAAAAAGACGATCATGCTATATCTAGCTCAGGTACATAAAAACGAATTTTTAGACCAGTACCAGTTGCGCTTGTTAGCACGTCAAGAAACTGATCAACTTTGGGCAATGATTCCAGAAGAAGCTTTTATCCTGTTGGGAAAAGGCAAAAGCATAAGTGAAGGATTACTGGTTTTAGTTGAACTTTCTGCCACAGGTGAAATTGCCAAGTTAGAAGAAGCTAGTAATTGGGTAATGAACTTAGTTCAATGCTACCTCACAACTGGCATTACCCCAGAACTGTTACAACAAGAAGCAGAACGCGCTGAACAGTGGAGACAATCTCTAACTTTGCAAAATCAAGACTTGGCTCGTCGTTCTCTAGAATTGGAAGCCCGCCGTGAACAAATTCAAGCCTTAGAAGAAAGTCTCAAACGTGAGAGAAACGGAAATCACAAAGATGAGGCTGGCGATAGTTAAAGAATGCAGCATAATAACCGATATGGGGTAATAGCCATTAACATGTTGGTTGGTAATTGACATAAAATCACAAAGGATTAATAATCCTGGGATACAAAGGTGCAGTTTTTCAGAATGATCGCTGGGTAAGCAAACTGCTAACTATCAATTACTTACGTATGTCAAGTTGTTTTTTAACCAAAAACATACGTGTAGCAATCTCAGAAAAATGAAGTAATATGACAGCTAACTTCAGCTTTAATTAGCCACAGTAGACTGTTGATCACGTTGTTACAAGTAAGGTTATTTTTAGTATTATGAACGCCTTCCAACCATCTAGACAGCCGTTACAACCTATACAACAGCCTAGAACTATACCTCGACCAAAGCGGCATCTTCGCCAGCGTTCTCATCAAATAATGGCGCTCGAAACTACAGTCAAGATCGGAGTTAATTTGGCAATTTTGGGAGCAGCAGCATCGGCTCTGACACAGCTTTTGCCTTATCATTGGTCGCAGCAAGGAAGGTTGCGAGAAGTTCGCACTGAAGTCAAAATTATGGAAGGACGTGTTAGTACTTTACAGGCAGAATTTGTCCGCAATTTTGATCCCCGCCAAACTAAAGCGATTACAGAACAGCAAGGATACAGATTTGCACCTAATCAGCGTCCGATTGTGTTGATGAATCAAGATGGTAAAGAAATTGATGTCATAAATTCTTTACCCTAAGCAAAATCTTGCTGGACTTGCGGAATTGGAGTGATTGCAATTCTTTCTATGAATATTTAAGTATATAGATGTATACACATCGAAAATATATAGAATGCTAATAGCTAATTTTTGACAATTAATTTAATAATCATCTATTAGCCATTAGCAATACAGGGTCGTCATACTAATTCTTAATTTTCAGACAGCTAATGTAGGAAAAAACCAAAATCAAAGATGAAAATGGTTTATTTCCCCAATTCCTACTTTCTATTTTTCAGATAGCAAATCATTTAACCAAGTTTCGATTTGTAAGCGTAAACGATAACCTGAAACATCAACGCTATTATTGAGTGTGGGTAGTTTTGCCATAGCACGGCGATAATCGGCGATCGCACAATTCCAGTCACCCCACAGATGATAGGTTCTGCCGCGTTCTGCCCAAATATGCGCTTCTAATTGACCAAAAAGCAGTGCAATCTCAAAATTCTCAACTGCTTCTTCATATTGTCCCAAGTCGCGGAAGGTAATGCCTCGGTTAATCCAGGCTCGCACATAACGAGGATTCAAATCAATTGCTTGGTCATAATCAGCCAATGCGGCGGCTAATTCTCCACAAGCCGCGTAGTAATTGGCTCGATTATTATAAGCACTAGCTAAATTGGGATTTAAGTCTAAAGCTGTGTTGTAATCGCAAAAAGCCTTTTGCTTGTCACCGCTTTGAAAATAAATTAACCCACGATTGTTGTAATCAGCAGCATTGTGGGGATAACGACGAATTAATTCATTTAGCAGAGCGATCGCTTGATGATAATCTCCTTGTTTAGCTGATTTCAAAGCACAAGAGCGTAAATAACTTTCTTGGACAACAGATTGACTGCTACTATTAGCCTCTTGTTGAGAAAAACCTAATGTATTATTTATAACATATTTATAGCAGTTATTTTGCTGATCGCCAGAAGTTAAAAATGAGTGACTATTCATACTTTACCTGCCTCAGATGCTTGCGCTTTGAAATTAATTTAGATTTTTATCTATGGTGGTAGTTCTGCCCCAATATTATTTTTACTGTGCATTTGATTACTCAGTAATAAGTAGATCAGATACAATAGTAGGTAATACAACCAGTAAAATACTTGGTCTTACACCTACAATTCATGCACTAACTTACTAATAGATACTTCACTCGCAAGTAGAATTCCAGAAAAAAATAAATATCAATCTTGACGGGGATTAGAAATAGCCAGGTAGTAGACTTACAAATATGGTTTTTTTGCGCTTGCCCTATAGAGTGTAGGGTTAAAGGTAAGCCTCAAGGTTAGTTGTTAAGATTGGGTGCGTAGATGCGACAGCAACTTCTCGTCGGGTGGGTATCAAGGATGTGGGGTGTAAGTCCACCAAACCCTTACACCCCAAACTTCTATATCTAGTTCTAATTTATTTTCTTAAGAGAAAAATCAGACTATGATTTCTGCGTGGGCTACTTATATTTTTAGAACTTAAGCTGGCGTTGCTGATTAGTGGAATGTTTTTTGTTTCGCGCAAAGGCAAGGCACCGCGTTGGGGAGACACTGCGTTGCGGAGGTTCCCTCCGTTGTAGCAAGTGTCGGCGAGTTTCCCGACTTGTAGCGACTGCCGCGCAAAGGCTCAAAAAATCAATATTTTCTTTTTGTTAAACATCTCAACTCATCCCGCATTTATGCAACGCCGATTTTTTCTATTGATGTATTTGCGTCGCTTTCAGCATGTGGTAAGTAATAATTAGTTGGGTAAGAGCCAAGGGGTAACTTTGTAAAGTTTCTCCAGTTGTCCCTGCAATTTTGCCTAATTCTGGGTTACTTTCGCGATCGCAGACACTGTGTAAATGGGGCATATCAGAACAAATAATATGTTCTAGTTTATTCACCTGTTCTAAGGTGGCGTGACCATCAACTTCTAAGACATCCACGGGTTTATTCATGTCTCGGTCTAGTCCCAAGCGAATTGCTGACCCAGAAATGCTATTGCTTAAATTGATAATTGGGGTGAAATCGGGATGAGGAATAGTAGGACGTAGGACTAGACGCACATTGAGGTGGCCATTAGCTTCCTCAACTTCACCACTAGGTGGATAAAAACTGACTACGATATCTGACCACTGTCGTTGGGGACGAATAAATTGTTCTGAGTCTGGTTCACGCTTGTCTAATTCTGCCAATACCTGTTCTGGAGTGTAGCCGCGTTTGAGGGTGTCTCGTTTAACTTTCCACTTAGCGCGTAATGGTTCGGGGGGTGCTAAATAAACTTTGACATCGTAACAGTCACGGGCGGCACGGGTAGAATAGCCAAGTAGACCTTCAATAATGACAAATTTATTGGGCTTAATGTAAACTGGCGGCTCAAAAGTCCCCGTTTTGTGGCTGTAAACAGGTTTGAGAATTGGCTGTCCTGTGCGGAGTAGGGACAGGTGCTGCTGCATAATATCTAGATGGTTGCAGTCAGGATGTAAGGCTGTAATGCCAATTTCTGATCGTTGCTGGCGATCGTAACGGTGGTAGTCATCTGTACAAATGAGAGTAACATTTTCTGGCCCAAGTACCTGAGCAATCCCTTTGGTTAATGTTGTTTTACCAGCAGCACTATCACCTACAATCCCAAGAATTATTGGACGGCTCATTACCCACCCCCGACACGAACAAATTAATAATAAATTTTGCAGACACCGTTGTTTTATTTTAGAAGGGAATTAGCAAGTAACTTGGATCACCGTCTTGTCTGCAACATCTCTATACATAAAGTTATTTGTGTAATCATTTGTTGCCAAGATTATTAGGCATATTGCACAGATATAAATATTGCTTCTTTGGGTGCGATCGCTCAAGTATAAATCGGTAATCTGACCCAATTAATTATACATATTTTTGTATTGTTCTTACTTTTGGGTGTGTGCAATAAATGGCACCAATCTTTACCATGACAGAAGTAGAGAATTAATCTTTGCAGTCAAGAAGTATTAAGGGTCAGTTGGATGTAGCTGACTGTGCGGTATACCGAAGAAAGACGGTAGTGTTGGGGATCACGATAGGGTAAGAATTATGGTAACTTTAGATGTTTCGGAGTTAGATCAGGTTGATCAATTTCGCCGCTTGCAGTCAACTTTGCGCGATCGCTGGAAAACTATTGAGCTATTCGATAATAGTGAAGCAGATATAGTGGTGATTCCTTCACTCAGTATTGATCAGTGCGAACTCCGCAAAATTGCAGGTTGTGAACATTATGAAGAGAGATTATTATTCTCCCTAATGCGGTTGCGAAATCCGCGGACAAGGCTGATTTATATCACCTCTATGCCACTGCATCCTAGTATTATTGACTACTACCTTCAATTATTACCAGGAATTCCATTTTCCCATGCACGCAATCGTTTGTTATTGCTTTCTACTTATGATTCTTCTCTACAACCACTCAGCCAAAAAATTTTAGACCGTCCTCGCTTGCTAGATCGAATTCAGCAAGCTTTAAGGCTAGAAAAATCATTTATGATCTGCTACAACTCCACACATTTAGAAGCAGAATTATCTTTAAAATTAAATGTGCCGTTATATGCAGCCGCACCAGATTTACAAATTTGGGGAACAAAAAGTGGTAGTCGGCAAATTTTTGCTGAAAGTAAAGTGCCTCATCCAGATGGTAGTGTAAGAGTTTGGAATTCTCCAGATTTAGCAGCCGTCGCCTGTGATTTGTGGGAACGCCAACCGACATTAAAACGGATGGTGGTAAAACTCAACGAAGGGATTTCTGGGGAAGGTAACGCCCTGCTAGATTTAAGACCAATTATGAATTTAGCACCAGGGCAAGCTACTAGTGAACAAAGAATAGCAGCAATTAGCGATCGCTTTTCGACTTTGCGCTTTCAAGCTAAACAAGAAACTTGGGCAAATTTTTCGGGACGAATAACTGAATTAGGCGCAATTGTCGAAGCATTTGTCGAAGGAGAAATTAAACTATCTCCCAGTGTCCAAGGACGCATCACACCGACCGGTGAAGTCGAAATTCTCTCAACCCACGACCAAATTCTTGGCGGGCCAGACGGTCAAATTTATCTGGGATGTCGCTTTCCCGCCGATGAAAGCTATCGCTTACCACTACAACAATTAGGCTTAAAAGTGGGCAGACAATTAGCAGAAAAAGGCGCATTAGAAAGATTTGGTGTTGATTTTATCGCTGTTGATCAAGGTGATAACAATTGGGATATTCAAGCGATTGAAATTAACTTACGTAAAGGTGGTACTACCCATCCTTTCATGACCTTAAAATTATTAACAAATGGACGTTATGACCTCTCCACCGGACTATTTTATAGTCAACAAGGTCGTCCTAAATACTATGTTGCCACTGATAATCTACAAAAAGACCGCTATCGAGGATTATTACCAAACGATTTAATGGACATTATTGCTCATCACAGGCTGCATTTTGATAGTGGTACGGAAACAGGTACAGTCTTTCATTTAATGGGCTGTCTTTCTCAATTTGGCAAGTTGGGATTAACCAGCATTGGTGATTCTCCCCAACAAGCCGAAGACATTTATAACAAAGTTGTCAATGTGTTAGATGAAGAAACCCGCAGCGACAATCAAAATTTTCCTCTATTTTCTGATTACACATTCCCCACTGCTTGGGATGGATACAGTTAGAAAGTATGAAGTGTGAAGTATGAATTGTTGACTTTGTGAAATCCCCTAAATTTATTTATGGGATTTCCCTCCTGCCTCCTGCCTTTCAACTCCTGCCTCCTTAACATAGGTTAAAATCAACTCAGCGTTTGTATTGTAGCGGTTGTGTCCCATATCCCCCAAAGGGCGGTTCACTGCATAAATCCTGATTGTCAACGTCCCTACCCCCAACCTTGGGGAAACAAATTTTGTAACAGCTGTGGCGCATTGCTACAGCTACTAGACCGCTATGTCCCACTAGAACCACTGGGTTCGGGTGGTTTTGCCCAAATTTATACAGTTTGGGATGAAAAAACTCAAACAGAAAAAGTGCTAAAGGTTTTGGTGGAAGAGTCACCAAAAGCGCAGGAATTGTTTACGCAAGAAGCCTCAGTTTTAATTGGTTTGCAGCATCCTGGTGTTCCCAAAGTCGAAGCTGATGGTTTTTTTCAAATCAATTTGACTAGTCCGAAACCACGCCAATTAGCTTGTTTGGTGATGGAAAAAATTAACGGGCCGACGCTGGATGAAATACTCAATAACTATCCTCAAGGATGTCCAGAGAATTTAATTTTCAACTGGTTCACCCAAGCTGTCAAAATTTTACAAGAATTGCACAAATGCCAAATTATTCACCGCGATATTAAACCTTCTAATTTAATGTTGCGGATACCAGCCTCAACCGCACCCCCAACTCAAGCCAGAACAGGTTGGGAACAACTGGTATTAATTGATTTTGGTGGTGTCAAACAAATTAACACCGCAATGCAGCGCCGAGAGTCGAGTTCAACGCGGTTATTTTCTTCTGGTTACAGTCCACCAGAACAAGTAACTGGAGGGAATGTGGGGCCTGCGGCCGATTTTTATGCTCTTGGCCGGACAATGATTGAATTACTCACAGGTAAATATCCGCCAGAGTTGGAAGATATGCAAACAGGGGAATTGCGCTGGCGGAACCAGGTGAATGTGAACGCACAATTTGCCGATTTACTTGATGAGATGGTAAAGGAAGATGTGCGATCGCGTCCAACAAATGCAGCCATCATTCTCAAGCGATTAGCAAAAATTAACAAACCTACTAAGCCAGGATTATTCTCCCAACGCCAAAACGCAAATCCCACCAATTACTTCACACTGCTGATTCAAGCCATTGAGAGAGCTTTTGCTGATTTTTTGCAAGCTATTGGTCAAACAATCTTGTTCATGGCCAAAGCTTTGTTCAAAATTATTCAAGCTTGTTTGGCAATTATTTGGGCGATGTTGTTATCTAGTTTAGGCGCTTGCTTTGGCACAATTATCGGTTTTTTTATAGCTTACCGGACAATTTTAGGCGATCGCATTGTGGAATTAATCTTGGGTCAGCTACCAGGATTAATTCCCCATTCTCAAACTAACTTTGGTGCAGACATTTTAGTCTTTATCAGCGCTGGCTTGGGAACCGCCTGGGGTCTGACATTATCTGGATGTTTTAGTCAACGGCGACGGTTTTTAGTCGCCTCGATCATGGGGATGATCAGCTATGGATTTGGTTGGTTATTTTGGCAACTCATCTCCCCAAAACAAAGCAGTGATGGTTTGATAGCCATGATTGCTGTATCCATATTTTTGTTATCCCTCAGCTTTGGGTTTCGCAGCCATCACATAGTTTATGCCTTAGTCGCTGCGGTTGGTACAGCGCTGATTTTTTCCGGCTTATTCATTTTAGGCTTCCCCTCGGTAGTCTTTCACTTTTCGCCCCAAGCCCTTTGGTCAGAATTAGGTCTACCCTTGGCTTTGTTTGCTTTAGTCGCCATTTTCATGAGCTTTTGGCTGGGAGTCAGTCATTACTTAATTGTTCCGGGACTGCGCTTTTTAGGATGGCGCTAAGTAATTGCGTTTGCAGGGGTGCAGAGGTCAAGGGGTTCACCCTTACACCAAACACTAACGTTCCTGCGTAAGTCCTGACGGTATAAATGCTTAAAACAAGATCCCCCTAGCTACTTTGTTTATCTAGCTAGGGGGATCGTATATGTGATAGTCTATAGTGAGTTCTGTATAGTTCCTTACGATTCGATTTTAAAACCTAAATTTGGTTTTGTGTAGTCCCAAAATCAGAATTTATACTATTTTTATAGCTTCTTCATCACCACTTCATTGCTAGGATTTGCTGAGTCAGCGGTATATGTGTATATGTTAAGTATGACAGTAGCTCGACACTTAACTTATCACCCATAGAAATATCCGTAAAAATTATGAAACTCCAGATAGCCAGCCTTGTTGCTCTACTAGTTTATACAGGGTTAACCGAAAAAGCCTTCGGGCTGAATCAGCAAGACCTAGAACAGTTAAAAACATCTGGGGCTTGTCCTCGGTGTGATTTAAGTGGTATTGACCTAACTCAATCTAATTTGGCTGGTGCAAACTTGCGCGGAGCGAACTTAAAGGGAGCAAACTTATCTCAAGCGAATCTCTCAAATGCAGATTTGACTGGCGCAAATCTAGAAACTGCGGTGCTAAAATCTGCCAATCTCACAGGTGCATCTTTAACAGGCACAAATCTAACATCAGCATCCTTAGAAAATTCTGATTTGTCTTTTACAGGTTTTATCGGAGCTAATTTGACGGCGGCAAATTTATTAGGTGCTAAGTTATACTTAACTAATTTTCGCGGAGCTAACTTCCGACTGACTACCTTACCTGTTGGGAATGTAACTTCTGATAAACCCTACTGGTGGTCATCAGAACGTGTAATTCCCAAACAATGTAACAAATTTAAAGCAGGAAATACACAAGGTACAACTTGTTATACACAATCAGAGGAAGTAGAGAGTCAGAAGTAGGGAGTAGGGAATAGGGAGTCGAGAAAAATAAGTCACCGTAAGACTTTCTCCACTGGAAGAGTTATGAAAAATCTCTATGAAAACCTGTTTTTTGTGTTCCCTGTTCCCCTTCCTACACAAATAATTTCCGCAGTCTGGTTTGATAGCGATAAACACCAATCACTAATCCAGAACATTTTCTTCATAAACACTTCTTTATCATGGGAACAAAGCTCGTAATTGAAATTGATTGATGCTATCCCGTATTAAAGACATTGCCACAAAACTAGCGCCCCGGTTAGTTGAAATTCGCCGTCATCTTCACTCTCACCCAGAACTCAGTGGTCAAGAGTACCAAACCGCTGCTTTTGTGGCTGGAGTTTTGTCTTCTAGTGGTCTGCATGTGCAAGAAGGTGTAGGAAAAACTGGTGTGATTGGGGAAGTGCAGGGTACAAATAATGATCATCGTTTATTAGCTATTCGGACGGATATGGATGCTTTACCCATCCAAGAACGTACAGATTTAGAATATGCTTCGCGTACAGATGGCGTAATGCACGCTTGTGGTCATGATGTCCACACTACTGTTGGCTTAGGTACGGCAATGGTATTGTCCCAAATTGCTGATGAATTGGGCGGTAAGGTAAGATTTTTATTTCAAGCAGCCGAGGAAATTGCCCAAGGAGCGCACTGGATGGTGCAAGATCAGGCAATGGAGAATGTTTCTGCTATTTTAGGAGTTCATGTTTTTCCTTCCATCCCCGCAGGTTCAATTGGGATACGTTATGGGGCGTTGACAGCGGCGGCTGATGATTTAGAAATTACGATTATTGGTGAGTCTGGACACGGTGCGCGTCCCCATGAAGCAATTGACGCGATTTGGATTGCTTCTCAAGTTATTAGTGCTTTGCAACAAGCCATCAGCCGGACTCAAAATCCTTTGCGTCCAGTAGTGTTGAGTATCGGAAAAATTCAGGGCGGTAGAGCGCCAAATGTGATTGCTGATCAAGTGCAGTTGTGGGGAACCGTGCGATCGCTTCATCCCGAAACTCGCGCCTGTCTCCCCCATTGGATTGAAAATATTGTGGCAAATGTCTGTCACGCTTACGGCGCAAAGTATCAAGTTAATTACCGTCAAGGTGTCCCCAGCGTCCAAAATGATTATTCTTTAACACAGTTGTTGCAATCAGCCGCAGAAGAAGCATGGAGTAGCGATCGCGTGCAAGTTTTACCCGAACCTTCTCTCGGTGCAGAAGATTTTTCAGTTTATTTAGACCATGCTCCTGGTTCAATGTTTCGTTTGGGTGTGGGTTACAAAGATAGAATGATCAATCACCCATTACACCATCCCGAATTTGAAGTTGATGAGTCAGCAATTTTAACGGGAGTTGTAACTATGGCTTATGCTGCCTATAAATATTGGCTGTAAAGTCAAAACTCGAAAAACTTAGTTTTCAGTACTGATTTTGAGTAGCAACTATTTCTCATTTCAACTCAAAAGTTACTCAAAATCTCTTATCTGGGAATAACAGGATTATTTTCGCAGTATATTTAACTAATAATAGGAATTTTAATGAAAAATACTCAATTTATCTCAATTTATTATCCTTATTTAGGGGATAAATCTAACTATAGCCAGGTGTTTATACCAATTCGTAATTCGTAATTCGTAATTAAGAAAGTTAGATATAGCATGGTTTTTGGGGTTTAAATGTGTTGCCTCATTTTAGAGAATTAGTATTATATCTCTTTTGATATATTGACTTATCAATTTTTATCGCAATTTATCTTGCATGTTCTTACGAAAGGTTATAAATTATTAGTTTATAGGGGAAAAATAAAATTGTAGTGACAAAAATAAAATTCTCATACGTAATTCTACTGAAAAACTTTCAGCTTAAATAGGTTACAAGATATATTTTGATTGATATAACTGGTTCTAGGCAGCAAACAGAACATTAATTAATCTCAAAATATATTTTTTCTAACTATTTTCAGTAGTAATTTATTGCTGACGTGGAAAATTTATAAATACAATTTATCGAAAGCATAATTAACGGTGAGATTGCTTTCAAATTGTTAATTAAAATCAGAAATACTTGTTTTAAGAAGATACTATTTCTGCTTTTATATAAATTCTCTTTGTTATGATGAGGATGGCAGAAAATTAGACAATAAGGCGCATTTACCACGAACATACACCCTGCATGGAGTTTTTTAGGCAATGCAAATAGAGAATTTATTAACAGATGAAATTACAGAAAAAGCAGCATGGGAAGCGCTAGAAAAATCGATTCTCTACTATCAGGGGCGACCGATTGGCACAGTTGCTGCTTATGATAATTCTGTAGAAGCACTCAATTATGACCAGTGTTTTATTCGAGATTTTGTCTCCTCAGCCTTAATTTTTCTCGCTAAAGGTAGAACAGATATTGTTCGCAATTTTTTGGAAGAAACTTTAAAGTTACAACCAAAAGAAAGGCAGTTAGATGCCTATAAACCAGGCAGAGGTTTAATTCCAGCCAGCTTCAAAGTTGTAGTAGAAAATGGCGAAGAATATTTAGAAGCAGATTTTGGTGAACATGCGATCGCCAGAGTTACACCAGTTGATTCTTGTCTCTGGTGGATTATTTTGTTACGTGCTTATGTCGTAGCTACAAAAGATTTTTCCATAGCCTATCAGCCAGAATTTCAAAATGGTATTCGGTTGATTATGGAAATTTGTTTAGCGAATCGTTTTGATATGTACCCAACACTGTTAGTTCCAGACGGTGCTTGTATGATTGACCGTCGCATGGGTATATATGGTCATCCTCTAGAAATTCAAGTTTTATTCTACACAGCACTACGAGCAGCGCGGGAATTACTAATTTGTAAAGGCAATCAAGATATTGTAGCTGCCATTGATAATCGTTTACCGCTTTTATGCTCCCATATCCAACAGCATTATTGGATAGATATTAATCGCTTAAATGCTATTTATCGCTTCAAAAGTGAAGAATATGGCAAAGCAGCGGTTAATCTATTTAACATTTATGTAGATTCTATTCCCTATTATGAATTAGATAAATGGCTACCCCGTAAAGGCGGTTATTTAGCAGGCAATGTTGGGCCATCACAGCTGGATACTCGCTTTTTTGCCTTGGGTAATTTAATGGCGATTATTTCTGATTTAGCCACTGAAGAACAGTCACAAGCAATCATGACTCTCATTGATGACAGATGGGACGATTTAGTGGGAGATATGCCAATGAAAATCTGTTTCCCGGCTTTAGAACATGAAGAGTATAGAATTGTGACTGGATGTGACCCCAAAAATATACCTTGGTCTTATCATAATGCTGGCAGTTGGCCTGTCTTAATGTGGATGTTGACAGCAGCAGCAATTAAAACTGGTAAAGTCAATTTGGCTAGAAAAGCAATTGAAATTGCAGAAGCACGGATTGGTGAAGATGAATGGCCTGAATATTACGATGGTAAAAAAGGTAGACTAATTGGCAAACAAGCTAGGAAGTATCAAACCTGGACAATTGCTGGTTTCTTATTAGCTAAAGAATTAATCAAAGATGATTCTCATTTACCACTAGTCAGCTTCGATAAATTACCCCCAGAATTAGTTTCCAGAGCCTGTGAGTTTGAAATCGGCAGTGTCGACCCTTATAGCTCTTGATAGTTGTGATAGGGTAAAGGCGATTATACTCCTAATGAAGTAAAAGAATTGTTCATACTTAACAATAGTTGAAAAGCCCTTTATAGATAATAATGGGCTTTTTTATTTTCTGATTTTTTAACAGTCATTGCTTAAAGTAGATATCATATAAGAAAAGGAAAATGCAGTAATTTTAGCTTTTACTAATAAATACTTAGTGAAAGATTCTGGACAGCAAATGTAGCAATATGCTCCTCATCAGCAAGTATGAAAACTGATATTTTGCACCATTATCAATAACAGTAGGGTGGGTAATGTCCACAACTTAGAAATCAGGCTTTGAGGAACTTTTCATTATTACCCACCTGATACCATTTCACTTCAAGAATGATACATATCGGCAAGCAGAGGGGGCAGAGGAAGAAGAGGTGCAGAGTAAGAGATTTGTATCAGTAATTTCGTGAATTGGTATAAATTTAATAGTAAGAAATTAGCTGGTGCAAAATGTAAAAACATTAAATAAAACTTTCTTCTAGCTGAATAAATGTATTTGCTACTACCCAATTCCAGAGAAACTGGAGGTTTTTGTAATGCCAAAAGAGGAATTAGTGATAGTTGATCATATTGAAAATCAGGCATGGGAGCTATTAGAAGCTGCCATTATTTACTATCAAGGTCGTCCTGTAGGTACTATAGCTGCTAACGATCAATCACAATCTGCATTGAATTACGACCATTGCTTTATCCGTGATTTTGCTTCCTCAGCCTTATTATTTTTGATTAAAGGTAGATATGATATTGTCCGTAATTTTTTGACAGAAACATTAAAATTACAGCCGAAAGCGCAACTATTAGATGCTTATACACCTAGTCGTGGTTTAATTCCAGCCAGCTTCAAAGTTGTATTAAATGATAACAAAGAATATTTAGAAGCGGATTTTGGTGAACATGCGATCGCCAGAGTTACACCTGTTGATTCTTGCCTCTGGTGGATTATTATCTTACACGCTTATGTCAAAGCTACAAAAGACTTAAAGTTTGCTTTACAACCAGAGTTTCAGCAAGGAATTGCTTTAATTATGGAACTCTGTTTAGCAACTCGGTTTGATATGTCGCCAACTTTGTTAGTTCCAGATGGTGCTTGTATGATTCACCGTCGTTTGGGTATTTATGGCTATCCTTTAGAAATTCAAGCTTTATTTTATACAGCTTTACGTGCAGCGCGTCAGTTATTAATTTGCGCTGGCGATGAAGAGATTGTGATTGGGATTGATAAACGTTTACCTCTGTTGCAAAATCACATTCGTCATCATTATTGGATAGATATTCAGCGGTTGAATTTGATTTATCGATACAAGGGTGAAGAATATGGAGAAACAGCTATTAATCAGTTCAATATCTATCCTGACTCAATTCCTTATGCTGATTTAGCTGTTTGGCTACCTAAATATGGCGGTTATTTAGCAGGTAATGTTGGCCCTTCCCAATTAGATACACGTTTCTTTTCTTTGGGAAATTTGATGGCAATTATTTCTTCTTTAGCTAGTGAACAACAATCGCAAGCTATTATGAATCTCATTGAAGCACAATGGGAAGATTTAGTAGGAACAATGCCGATGAAAATCTGTTTCCCAGCTTTAGAAAAAGAAGAATACAGAATTTTTACTGGCTGTGATCCAAAAAATATTCCTTGGTCTTATCATAATGCTGGTAATTGGCCTGTTTTATTGTGGTTTTTAACAGCGGCAGCGCAAAAAACAGGCAGAATAAATATAGCAAAAAACGCCCTTGAATTAGCCCAAAGCCGTCTTTATGAAGACCAATGGCCAGAATATTATGATGGTGCGAGAGGAATGTTAATTGGTAGGGCGGCGAGAAGATACCAAACCTGGACAATTACTGGTTATTTATTAGCGAAAGAACTGATACGCAATCCTCATTATTTAGAATTATGCAGTTTTGCCGAATTTGATGGCGAAAATGCCTCGCAAGCTTGTGATTTGTAATTTTTGCTTGTCAGATTAAGTGACGATCGCCACGGTAAAACCGAAATTTCTCCGAAATAATCAGATCTACGTAGGTATATAAGTTTATCCTTGATGACAAGGGTATGTTTGAGAAGTTAGGCGATCGCATCACCAATGTTATGACTATAGATCTACGAAAGTTTTATCAGATAACCAATCCCAGTAAGACTTTGTTTGTCAACAATGGGGTAGATGATAAGTTATATATTGATTTTTCTTCAGTGCGGGGTGGCGATATTATCTGCAAGCTGAAGGATAAAATTAGCTTTTGGCAACCAGATGAACCTACTTGTACTTTATTTACTGGACATATTGGGTGTGGGAAATCGACGGAACTGTTGAGGTTGCAAGCAGAACTGGAAAAAGCCGACTTTCATGTTGTGTATTTTGAGTCGAGTGAAGACTTGGTAACAACGGATGTCGATATTGCGGATGTGATGCTGGCGATCGCGCGACGTGTAAGCCAAAGTCTCGATAAAATTACACTGGCGGAGCCAAAAAAATTTAATGAGTTACTCCAAGGTGCGTTGCGAGTGTTAAACGCCGAAGTCACTAGCGCAGAATTGAAGGTTCCTGGGGTGGGTGATGTGGGTTTTAGCAGCGAAAAAGATAAATTTTCTTTGTCTTTAGGAATTGGCAAAATTACCACCAAGACTAAGAGTGACCCGACATCACGCGAAAAACTCAATCAGTTTCTCGCACCGCAGAAGGTAAATTTATTAGAAGCCATTAACCAAGAACTATTAGAACCTGCGATCGCTAAACTCAAACAGCAAGGTAAAGCTGGTTTAGTTGTGATTGTGGATAATCTTGACCGCATTGATAACCGCGTCAAGGCTTGGGGTCGTCCACAACAAGAATATTTGTTTGTCGATCAGGGTGAGTTTATGACAAAGCTCAACTGTCATGTAGTTTATACCATGCCCCTGTCGCTGAAATTCTCTAATGATTATGGAATGCTGACTCAACGGTTTCCCGAAGACCCGAAAGTTTTACCGATGGTTCCTGTCAAGTTCCCTGATGGTCTGGTTCATGCACAGGGAATGGAACTGATGCAGGATATGGTGTTAGCTAGAGCGTTTCCTGAGTTAACAGCAGCAGAACGCCGCAACAAAATTACGGAAATTTTTGATAGTGTCGCCACCTTAGAACGCCTGTGTTTGATGAGTGGCGGTCATATGCGTGATTTGCTGCGCTTACTCAACAGCTTAATTCAAGAAGAAATGAAGCTTCCTCTGCGCCGGGAAACCTTAGAAAAAGTCATTCGGGAACGCCGTAATGAAATGATGATGCCAATTTCACAAAAAGAATGGCAATTACTCCGCGATGTCAAGCAGAGTAAAACAGTAAGTGATGATGACGGTTATCAAAAACTGATCCGCAGTCGCTTTGTCTTTGAATACCGTGATGGTGATAAACCGTGGTTTGATGTCAATCCTATTTTGGGCGAAGCTACGGAATTGCTCTCCTAACTCTCAAACTCCGCGCCTCTGCGCCTCTGCGTGAAATAACCATTCAGAGGTGCGTTAGGCTACTGTTTTAATTACGAATTACGAATGATTTATGACTGATTCACCAGAAAATGAAACCAGACTGCAACAACTAGCCTGGGCAATTGAAGCTTCTGTAGGGCAGTTTAAGCTGATATTGGCACGGTGTAATTATGCCAGCTGGCGCGATCGCCTGATTGCCCGATTACAAGAAATCTGCGAAGTTGAGTTGCGTGTTCTGCACTTAAAGCAGTCAGAAAGGACATTACTGACCGCCATTCAAGAAGAATTTGGTGATCATATCCCAGCTTTAATGATTACTGGTTTAGAAACCTTGCGCGATTTACCGCAGATGTTGACTTCTGCAAATCAGGTGCGAGAAGAATTTCGCCGGAGTTTTCCTTTCCCTATAGTGTTGTGGGTAACTAATGAAGTTTACCAACAATTTAGCCAATTAGCCCCTGATTTAGAGAGTTGGGGTACTACTAAGAATTTTGATATTACTACAACTGAGTTAACTAATTTTATTCAGCAAACTGCCGAGCAATTATTTACTAATACTTTTAATATTACTTTAGAACTTTGTACAGAAATCAAATCAGCTTGGCAAGAATTACAAAAATCTGCTGAACTGTTCACCCCAGAATCAACAGCTAATTGTCAATTTGTGCGGGGATTAGTTGCTTATATTGCCCAAGATTTAGATGCAGCAATTATTTATTATCAGCAAAGTTTAGGTTTTTGGCTGTCAAGTAATAATTTAGAAAGACAAGGTAAGGTACTCAGCCAAATTACAATTTGTTATTACGCCAAAGCTAGAGAACTGGATAAACCTAACCCCCCAGTCCCCTTCCCTTTAAGGGAAGGGGGAGAAATGGGAGAAGATGAACTCCCCTCTCCGCCTCGGAGAGGGGCTGGGGGAGAGGTCAAAGCGAATATTATTCAACAAATTCAAAATTATCTTCAGCAAAGTATCAACGCATATAAATCTGCCCAACGCAATGATTTAATTGCCAATTCTCTAGAGCAATTTGGCATAATTTTGCGTTATTTAAAAGATTGGCAGCAATTAAAAGACTTAGCTGAACTTGCTTTGCAATTTCATCAAGCTGAAGATAACAAACTTAAAATTGCTCAAGATAATCATTTTTTAGCAATAGTTGCCTTAGCACAAGCAAATTGGCTGCAAGCCGAAGTATTAGCACAAACAGCTTTAAATATTTTATTTAATTTTCATCAGACTGCTGAATTAGTGCAGTTAGGCACAATTAATTATCAGGCTTTGCGTCAAGAATTGTTATTTACACTGGCACAAGCACAACAATATTTAAAGCAATATTCCACAGCTATTAATAACTTAGAAGCAGCAAAAAAAATTGGGGTTACTAACAATGAACCGGAGATTTACCTTGAGATTCTCCATCATTTGCGGGAGTTGTTTCTGCAACAAAGACAGTATCTCCAAGCCTTTGATATTAAATTAGAAACACGTTCTATTGAGCAGCAATTTGGCTTACGGGCGTTTATTGGTGCAGGTAGGTTGCAAGCTGCAAAACAAGTAGGAGCGCAAAGTCTTACGCCGTTACTAGTTGAAAATAAAGATAGCGTCGCCCTAGAAATTGCTGCATCTGGGCGGCAATTAGATGTGGAAGAATTAGTGCAACGCATTGGTCGCCCTGACTATAAATTAATCGTAATTCACGGGCAATCAGGTGTGGGTAAAAGTTCTCTGATGAATGCGGGACTAATACCAGCTTTGAAAAATAAGCCCATAGGCATTAAAGATAATTTACCTATAGTCATGCGCGGTTATTCCAACTGGGCGGAGGAGTTGGAAGGGCTGTTACGTCAGGGTGTGGGGGAGTTAGGGAGTGGGGGGGCGGGGGAGCGGGGGAGCGGGGGAGTGGGTATTTCACCTTTTGATACTCGTGAACGAGTCTTTGATACTCATGCGCCAGCCTCAGATACTCATGAGCGAGTCTTTGATACTCGTGAACCAGTCTCAGATACTCGTGAGCAAGTCTTTGATACTCATGCGCCAGCCTCAGATACTCATGAACGAGTCTTTGATACTCGTGAATCAGTCTCGGATACTCGTGAACGAGTCTTGGATACTCACGCGCCAGTCTCAGATACTCGTGAGCCAGTCTTTGATACTCGTGAATCAGTCTCGGATACTCGTGAACGAGTCTTGGATACTCATGCGCCAGTCTCAGATACTCGTGAGGTAGATCTAATTAATGGTGTTCCTAGTTATTCTGTTGTCAAGTCAGGTTTAATTGCATCTTTACAAGAAAATGAACAAAACAACCTCCGCACTGTGTTGATTTTTGACCAGTTTGAGGAGTTTTTCTTTGATACTGAACCGAAAGAAAGGCGGCAATTTTTTGAGTTTTTAGGTGAATGTCTGAATGTTTTATCTGTGAAGGTGATTTTGTCGTTGCGGGTGGATTATCTGCATTACTTGTTGGAGTGCAATGATTTATCCAGCATGAAGATTATTGCAAATGACATCCTCAGCAAGAATGTGCTGTATAAGTTGGGGAATTTTTCACCAGAGAATACGAAGTCAATTATTCAGCGTTTAACTCAAAATACGAGTTTCCGGTTAGAAACTGCTTTAATTGATCAGCTAGTGCAAGATTTAGCTGAGGAACTAGGCGAAGTCCGTCCCATTGAGTTGCAGGTAGTGGGGGCGCAACTGCAAACGGAAAATATTAGAACTCTGAAAGAATATCGCCAAGGCGGGACAAAAACAGATTTAGTGCAGCGTTATTTAGATGAAGTGGTGAATGACTGCGGTGCAGAAAACAAGCAAATGGCAGAAGTGCTGCTGTATTTGCTCACCGATGAAAAGGGAACTCGCCCCCTCAAAACGCGTGCGGAACTAGAACGAGATTTGCAGCAATATATTTCTTTTGGTGGGGAGATTCCGTCAACCCTTAAAAAAGAGATCCCCCCAACCCCCCTTAAAAAGGGGGGCTTAATTGGTTCGGGTTTAAAAATTCCCTCCTTATTAAGGGGGTCGCCGCAGGCGGGGGGATCTCAGGATTTGGCGGTCAACCAACTAGACTTAGTGTTAGAGATATTTGTCAAATCTGGCTTAGTCTTGTTATTGCCAGAAACACCTGCTGACCGCTACCAATTGGTGCATGATTATTTAGCCGCCTTTATTCGCCAGCAACAGGAACCGAAGTTAAAAGAGTTGATGGCGGAACTGGAAAAAGAAAGACAACAAAGAAAAGTCAGTGAAGCCAAACTCAATAGTTTTTTGAGACGCGCCTTGTTTGGTTCCGTCGCCGCCGGAATAGTTTTAGCTGGGTTAGCAGTTACAGCATGGGATGCCGCCCAAAGAGCAGACAAGCAGAGAAAACGAGCCGAGATTAGTGAAATTAACGCCTTGAATAATTCTTCCGAAGCATTGTTAGTTTCTGCACAACACCCTGATGCTTTAATTGAAGCTTTAAAAGCTGTTGGAAGACTGAAACAAGCACCTTGGGCAAAATCTGATACTCAAATGCGGACTGTGGCAACTTTAAACCAAGGGGTGTATTTACAAGCAGAAGAAAACCCAGCAAATCGAGCCGTAGAAGGAAAAACTTTAGAAGGTCATAGCAGTAGTGTCTATAGCGTCAGCTTCAGCCCCGACGGCAAAACCCTGGCTTCTGGCAGTCTTGACAAGACCATCAAACTTTGGGAT
>NZ_DF978425.1:0-121390 GCF_002897135.1 Nostoc cycadae WK-1
ATCATTAACTGCGATCGCCCAGAATCAATTAACTCTGGGATGCGAGCCACCAGCTGTTGCGCTTGCGTTAACGCTAACGGAAACAGAGTTACACCCAATGCTAATAAAATCGATAACGCTAATAAAAACACCAGGACAGCAACTTGCTCTCGCTTCGCACCTGTCTCTTATACACATGGTTAATTTAATTAATGTATAAAATATAGCTGAGTTCCCTAGTAATGAAAAATAAATTTACATAAAATTCATAGAAGGAATAAACTACTTATTATGGATTAATCTGGATATTTCAGCATTTATGACTGAATATCAAGTAATGTTGAGAAGTTAATAAAATTAAAGATTTAATAAAAGTTCATAAAAAAGGTTGATTATATTTACTTAAATAGTAATCTTAATTACTAAATACATTGAGAAAAATTACTTAAATTTTGTGTGTAGCAACTTAATAGTAATCACTGAATCTTAGCTGTTTCATATTTAAAGTACATGAAAGCAACTCGCATTTTAAATCAACCACTAACAAATCCCCAATTGTGGTTATTAGGAATAAGCGGAGGCTTAGTTGCAATACTTTTAACCATAATTTGGAAAGCAGGTGATGATTCTCACCTAGGAATGATAGTTTTATCTTTATTTGCTGTAGTCTCCTTACTCGGAGATAAAAAACATAAACTTAAATTAGAAAGCGATATTATTTCTAGTGTTATTGGTACAGTTCTAATAGCCATTGTACTTTGGTATAGTATTCACTTCCCGCCAGGAAAATTATTTGCAGTATATACTCATGTCGCACCTTTCGTTGCGGCACTTGCAATAAGTTTGCTTGCTTCTGGATTGAAGGGATTAAAGCAATATTGGCAAGAACTAGTGATTCTTTTTTTTGCTAGTGTACCTAAAGTCTTAATTTTTGCTTTATTAAATGTGAAACCATTATCGGTTTTAACTGCCAAATTGTCTACATTAATACTTTGGTATGCTGGGTTTGAAGTCTATTTGCAAGATGTCTATATAAATTTACCAACTGGTGGAATTAAAGTTGCAGAGAACTGTGCAGGTATAGAGTGGATATGCCATCTTTTAGGGCTATCTGTAATTGGTTTATTAATGTTTCCCCCAGAACGTAAAAAAAGAATCTTAGTGCCTATAGTAGCTGTAATTATCGCTTTTATGGTTAATGCTGTCAGAGTTGCCATTTTAGCTGTCATTGCAGCTAATCAACATCAGCAAGCTTTTAAGTTTTGGCATGTGGGAGATGGTTCATTAATATTTGGGATGATTACAGTGATACTTTTTGGTTTATTTTACTGGTTTTTACTCAATCCACCAGAGTCTAAAAAAAGAGAACTACAAGGTCTAAAAGCTAATGAAGATTTGGAGTAAGCTGCGTATTTTATTGTTAGCTGTAAATCTAAGCTGTATCATTTTAGTTTTGGTAAATGTTATCCAAAAAGAATCATCAAAAAAGCCCAAATTAGAAGAATATAGAAGTCAAGTTTTTCTTGGTGAATCTCAGACATAGAGAATTTACAATTAGACCATTATCTTAGCTTGAATTGAACTGTGGAACATTTGCTAGAAATATGACTAAATCAAACACTGATAAACTTATTCCCGTAATTCAGGAGTTGCAGGAATTTGCTTACAACCAAGTAGGCTCAATGACTATTTTACGAGTTCTTGGTTATGGGCTATTGTTGCTGGCATTATTCGATATAGTTGAAACCATTTTTCCGCCTAGCTTTATGAATCCCGTTTGGGAATTTCAAACTTTTGGTGCATTAGTCGAAAGAGTACCTGTGAGTTTGATTGGTTTGGCATTAGTGTTTTATGGTGAGCTACATGCCCGATCTAAGTGGGAATTCTTAACTTTAAGATTACTATCTTGGATCAGTTTATTGTTAGCGATAATTTTTATATTGCTTATTCCTGTTGGTATTAGTAATACAGTCAGACTTAGTAAGCAAAGTTATAATCAAATTAACAATTTATCTCAGCAACAAATATCGCAAGCTGAACAAGTTGAACAGCGACTTAGCCAAGCTAAACCAGAACAAATCGAAACTTTTCTCAAAAGCCAAGGCCGTTCAGTAAATGCAAGTAATCCTCAAGAATTAAAAGAAAAAGTTTTATCAGAGGTTTCTCAAGCTAAAGAGAAAATTAAACTACAAGCTCAAGCTAATCAATCGACTCAGCGGTTAAATTTACTAAAAAATTCTGTGAAATGGAATCTGGGAGCTTTAGTGACATCTGCTTTATTTTTCATCTTTTGGAAAACAACTAATTGGGCAAGAAGTAAGTGAAATAGCAGGTGAAAAATTTATAAGCCTTGTATGGGCTAGTTTTTATCATCTGTAGATGTCTGAAACTGTAATTGAAATTCAGTAAAGCAAAAAACTAGGGTAGGCAATTTAAATTGCCTACCCTAGTTTAATGAATACAAGACTTGACTAAATTAAACTTTTGCGAGTTCTGGTGTAGGACGCTTGCTGTTGCGAATATTGGTAATTGCTTCAGCATAATCTTTGGCGTTGAATACAGCGGAACCAGCAACAATGGCATTAGCGCCTGCTTCTAAAACCTGCCAAGTATTGTTAGCTTTCAGTCCGCCATCAACTTCAATCCAGGGGTTGAGTCCGCGCTCATCGCACATCTGACGCAGCTTTCTGATTTTAGGTATGACACCAGGAATGAAGCTTTGACCACCAAAACCAGGGTTAACACTCATAATTAGAACTAAATCACAAAGTTCTAGTACGTACTCAATAAATTCTAGTGGTGTGGAAGGATTGAGTACTACTCCTGCTTGTTTACCAAGTTCTTTAATTTGACCGAGAGTGCGGTGTAAGTGTGGTGAAGCATTATGTTCAGCGTGAACAGAGATAATATCTGCACCTGCTTTAGCAAAGCCTTCTACATACTTTTCTGGTTCCACAATCATCAAGTGGACATCCAGAGGTTTTTTAGTAACTGGACGAATCGCCTCCACAACCAGAGGGCCTATCGTAATATTAGGTACAAAACGACCGTCCATTACATCAACATGAATCCAATCGGCTCCAGCTGCGTCTACTGCGCGAATTTCATCACCCAGACGACTAAAATCGGCTGATAGTATAGATGGAGCAATTACAATGGGCTGTTCAGATCGGTTTTGGGTCATGGCTAGTGGGTTTTTAAGCGTCCTCGTCTGTAAGCATTGTAACAAAATACTGTAACAAAATATTGAGTAATTCTCTTGAATTTAATCTTGCTTTGTCAGGTAAAGGCCATAAGCAGCTTATCTATTGAAGCCAGCAGAGAAGACAGAGAAAATTACAAATGACCGATGAATATTGACCATTGACTATTAATTATGAACAAAAAACTAAGTTGGCTAATTTGGGGTTTGAGTGCTTCTTGTTTGAGTGTACCTGTATTGGCTTCAGGATTAGAAACTTCTTTAGGAACAAATGGGATTGATGCTTTAAAACTACATCAACCTCCTTACAATTTAACTGGTCACAAGATAGCCATTGGTCAAGTAGAAATCGGTCGTCCGGGAATGTTTGGTTGGGATAAAGCCGTCTCAAAAAATCGCGCTATATCTCTAGCAGCAGTTTTCTTACGCAATGGCCCCGCAAAATCAAATACTGGTGTTGACCCCCACGCTTACAATGTTGCTGGGATGATGGTGAGTAGAGATAAGGGTTTACCTGGGGTAGCACCAGGAGCCAGACTGTATTCTTCTGCTGTCGGTTCTACGAAAAACATGGGTCAGCCAGAAGAGTGTTTATCAGCACAACACATTGCATTACAAAATGGTGGTGATATCCGCGCAATTAACTTTAGCTTTGGTGAACCCCTCAATCGTGATCCACGCGTGGATGCTGTTCTAGATGGGAATGCTTTGTTAACGTTGTGTGTTGACTGGTCGAGTCGGGTTCACGATGTTTTGTATGCGATCGCAGGCAATCAGGGTAAAGGGGGTATTCCGATTCCTACAGATAATTTTAATGGAGTTAACGTGGCTTTTTCATCCCGTCGCGGGGGAATTTTTAATAAAGTAGATGTTTCTAACCTGGCAGGGGTGAATCAGGGAGCTAGTGGAAGGTTAGCAGGAAAAGAATATAATCTGGATGGTCGTCGCGCCATCAGTATAGTTGCGCCAGGTAATAATATTCCGTTGCTGAATCCTGACGGCAAAATTAATAAAGCGACAGGTACAAGTTTTGCTGCACCTCATGTTACGGCTACAGTTGCTTTGTTACAGGAATTTGGCGATCGCCAACTCCGCACAAAAAAACCTAATTGGAGTGTTGATAGCCGCCGTCATCAAGTGATGAAAGCAGTTTTGCTCAACTCCGCCGATAAAATCCAAGACAGTGGTAATGGCTTGCGCTTGGGGATGTCACGGACACTGATCGATAAACAGAATCAAAATTGGTTAGATTCTGATGCTTATAAAAACCCACAAATTCCCTTAGATGCTCAAATGGGTGCAGGACATTTAAATGCGTTTCGCGCTTATCAACAATTTAGCGCTGGACAATGGCAACCTGCAAAGACTATCCCCGCAATTGGTTGGGATTATCGCCAAGTTGCGGCGGGGAATAGTGTTGATTATCAGTTAACAAAACCGTTAAAGCAGGGGAGTTTTGTTGCTATTACCCTTAGTTGGGATAGATTGGTCGAGTTGAGCGATCGCAATCAAAACGAACAGTTTGATGTGGGCGAAACTTTTAGCGATAAGGGTTTGAATAATCTCGACCTCTACTTAGTCAAAGCTGATGCTAAAAATTCTGAGGCTGGCGCTGTTTGTTCTTCTATTAGTCAAATTGATAGTGTAGAACATATTTTTTGTCCCGTTCCTGCTAATGGGAATTACAAAATCCGTGTGCAATTTCGCCAACAGGTAAACGCTCCAACTCAACCTTATGCTTTGGCTTGGTGGACTATGAATTAAAGTCAAAAGTATGAAGTCAGTAGTCAAAAGTTATTTTGGACTATTGACTTTTGACTTTGGATTACTATTTGGAGTAAGTATAGTAACTAACAACTTAATTCCAAATCACTGCTACTCACTGAATTACTGTTACCAAAACTGTAACCGTCAAAGGTTGATGCCCCTACTAATGCAATAGTTAATCATTAACGCATTTAGCATCAATCGTGATAGTTGCTAAACATCTTTGGTAAGTGAGGTGGAATCATGAATCGGCAAAAGTTGCGCGGTATGAAAGAAAATTTTCTGCAAAGACGTTACGCTGTCAGCCTGGGAAGGCGTTATGTCCTAGCCGCAGCTAGTGTCGTTTTGTTTGGTGTACTGGGTTGTTCTCAAGTTAATAGTAATAGTGATGCCCTTGCCGACTCTAAAATGCCTCAACCAGAGTTACCATTGCAAAAAAAAACAGTAAAAGTTGATACAAAATTAGTAAAAGCCAATAATAAATTTGGCTTCAAGCTATTTTCAGAAATTTTGACAGCAGAAAGTAACGAGAAAAACATTTTTATTTCACCTTCTAGTTTAGCGATCGCCTTAGCCATGACCTACAACGGTGCAAGTGGTTCTACTCAACAAGCAATGGCGAAAACTTTAGAACTTCAAGGTATGAGTTTGGCAGAAATTAACTCTAATTATGCCAATTTAAAAAGTCTCTTAGAAAATTCCGATGCTAATGTGCAATTAAACATTGCTAATTCACTGTGGGTAAATCAGGATGTGACTCTGCGTCCAGATTTTTTGCAAAGAAACCAAGAATTTTACCAAGCTAAGGTAGCTAATTTAGACTTTAAATCTGCATCAGCTTTAAATAGCATTAATAATTGGGTTAACGATAATACACGCGGTAAAATCAACAAAATAGTTGACACAATCGAACCCAATCAAGTGCTGTTTTTAATTAATGCTATTTACTTTAAAGGACAATGGAGTGAAAAGTTTGATAAAAATCAAACTGCTGAACATCCTTTTTATAGTGCATCTGGTCAGCAAAAACCACACCTGATGATGTCTCAAACAGGGGAATATCAATACTATGAAAATGAGCAATTTCAAGCAGTGAGTTTACCTTACGGAAAAGACAAAAAAGTCAGTTTTTACATCTTTTTGCCGAAACAAAACTCTACTCTCAAAACCTTTTATCAAAACTTGAATGCTGAGAACTGGGAAAAATGGGTAACACAATTCAAGAGCCAAGATGGCTTCATTCGCTTACCCCGCTTGAAAACAGACTACGAAGTGTCACTTAATGATGCGCTCAAAGCCTTGGGTATGCAGGAAGCTTTTAGTAATCAAGCCAATTTTTCCGGGATGGGGAAAAATTTGGCTATTAGCCAGGTAAAACACAAAACCTTTGTGGAAGTCAATGAAGAAGGCACAGAAGCCGCAGCAGCCACATCAGTAGGGATAGTTGCAACATCGTTGAGAGAAAAGCCAGAACCATTCCAGATGATTGTTGACCGTCCCTTCTTCTGTGCCATCCGAGATAATCAAACAGGTAGCATTTTGTTTATGGGTTCAATTTTGGAACCATAATAAAAAGTTAAAAGGCAAAAGAATAAAAAAGTTAAGGTAATGTTGGCTCCGAAAAACTAAGGGGATTTTTGACTTCGGCTTTGGGCGATTCTTCAGTTACGCTGGGTGCAGGTTTCTCGCATTTAGCACTGCTGACATCTGTTTCGCTGGTTAACCTACCTGGACGAAGTGCGCCTAATGCAGTCTTGACGATGACAGCTGTAGGTACGGCGACAATTACACCCAACAGTCCACCAACTCTCGCACCAGTTAAGACAGAAATTAGTATCCAGACTGGGTTTAAGCCAGTAAAACTGCCTAATATCCGCGGCGCAATTAAATTTTCTAAAATTTGTTGCACAATCACGGCGGCGAGTAAAACTCTGGTTCCCATCCAAAAGTCTTGTAAAGCAACTAACGAAGTAGTCAAGATAATACCCACGGAACCGCCAAAGGGTACAAGAGCCATAATGCCGATAGTGAGACCAAATAACAAACCGAATGGTACTTTCAGCCACAAAAATGCAGGAATCAAGGCTGAGGCCATGCAGGTAGATAAAATTAGCTGAGTAATAAAAAAGTTTTGGAAACTGAGGCGGACTGTTTGGGAAAAAGGCTCACGAAATCTGGTTGGTAGCCATTCCACTAAACTTTGCCAAAGTTCATCGCCATGCTGCAAAAGATAGAAAGTCAAAACCATTGTCAGCAGAAAATCTAGCAAGCTAGTGAATGTGACAACCGCCAGATTCAGAACTTGTCCGGCGATCGCTTGCAATTGTCCCTTGACGCGATCGTTTATTTGCACTACAAGAGCATCAAGGTTAATCGGTAAGCCGAGAACTTCTGCTTTCTCGTTTAACATCATTAACTGCGATCGCCCAGAATCAATTAACTCTGGGATGCGAGCCACCAGCTGTTGCGCTTGCGTTAACGCTAACGGAAACAGAGTTACACCCAATGCTAATAAAATCGATAACGCTAATAAAAACACCAGGACAGCAACTTGCTCTCGCTTCGCACCGTGTTGCTCCATCCAGCTAACGGGGTAGTTGAGCAGAAATGCCAATACCGAGGCTCCGACTAAAATAACTATGAGGGAGTGGAAATATTCAAAAATTGCTGAAATCGCCCAACCATTGAGGACTAGCAGTGGTGCGAATAGAGCGATCGCTCCGATTCGCGCTATTGGTGTTAGTGTCTGCCACCAGTCGATTAGCTTGCGTGTCTGCATCTTTAGCTGCTTGCGAGATAAAACTAAATAAAATCTTTCTCTAAAGCCTATTATCTCTGACTACATCACAGTCTTTCATCTCTCTAGTTTAGGATTAGACTCAGCCAAATGGAAAATCTTGAACCAATTAATGATTCTTTCGGGGTAGAGGCAGAAAATCAGCCTGTCTCACCTCAGGTTTTTAGTCAAAACTCCTATACCAATCAAAGACAGTTACTGATTTATGTCATCCCAGTTATTGGGGTTCTGCCATCTCTCTGGACTCTCTATCGTCATCAGGGCAGTCGGGAACAACTGAGGGTTAGCCGTCAGTCTGTTACTATGACATTTACTTGGCTGTTAACTTATCTTTTGTTAGCAACTGGAGCAGCATCTTCTGAATTTTTGGCCTTGCGTTTATTAATACTCAATAGCTTGATCACATCTGGTTATTTTTTAGTGAGTATTTGGCTAATTTTTCGCATTATTCGGGGACAATCTAGTCGTTTACCAGGGTTAAGCAATTTAGCCGAGCGAGTGTTAGGTAAGCATTTATCATGATGCTGATCAGTAAACCTCTAGACAGTATTTTTACTGAATTTTTAGCTATTTACAGATTATCTCCTAGAGGCTCTGGTCAAACTGACTTATTGTTGTCATACTTCTATAAAACATATCAGGATTTACCCCAAAAAAGAAAAATCCTGCTATAAGTGTTTTGGTTGACATAATAGCGAAAAGTCAACATGGTTAATTAAGAGTTAACTACTATGAGTTGATGTATTTGCATACTTAATAATCTGCAAATTAACCGAATTTAATCAGCAAGTGTGAGGCAGTCTGTGACCAGTCAAAGAACTTCGGCGGAAGAAAACCACTCAAAAACACCCAACTTAAAGGGCAGAAAGTCAATAAACCCTAAATCGGGACGTTGGTTGTGGTTCTGGGTGGGTATGAGTGGTATTGCAATGGTGTCAGCAATGGCAGGAGCTTTGTTGGCAGTTTCTTTAACCAGTACGCCATTGCAACAAGCCGACCTCAGTCCTCAAGAAGAAGCTGTCTTTGATAGCGATGCGATCGCCGGAGGTGGATTGCGCTTTTCGGAATTAACTCGCCCTGTGAATCTTTTGGTGATGGGGATGAGTGTACTACCACCAGATGTCCAAAATCCTCCCGCTGATACGAAAAATCTTCGCTACTTGCCGCAGGTCAATTCTTTTGATGGTCTCTCTGATGTGATGTTGTTGGTCAAATTTGACCCAGAGACGAAAAAAATAGTTATGCTCTCTGTTCCTAGAGATACCCGCACAGAAATTGAAGGGCATGGGACAAGAAAAATTAATGCTGCCAATGTCGAAGGCGGCCCAGCATTAACAGCCAAAACTGTCAGCAATCTTTTGGGCGGCGTTGGTATTGACCGTTATATTCGGATTAACGTTCTGGGAGTTGCTAAACTCATTGATGCTTTGGGTGGCGTTACAGTCTATGTCCCCAAAGATATGAAATACCAAGATGATTCTCAGCATCTATATATTAATTTAAAAGCAGGCAAACAGCATCTTAACGGAGAGCAAACGCTGCAATTACTCCGTTTTCGTCATGATGAATTAGGAGATATCGGCCGGATTCAACGCCAGCAAATGGTAATCCGCGCTTTAACTGACCAAAGTCTTAACCCTGCAACCCTGACTCAATTACCCAAAATTCTGAATGTTGTCAAAGAACACATTGATACTAATTTGACAGTTGAAGAATTAGTGGCTTTATTCGGTTTTAGTGTGCGGACTAATCGCTCTAATATGCAGATGTTAATGCTGCCAGGTCGTTTTAGCGAGAAAGGCGAGTATGATGCCAGCTATTGGTTGCCCAGCAAAAATGGGATTGCCAAACTCATGGCTAAACAATTTGGCTTACAATCAAACGCTGAAAATACCGAAACTCAGCAAGTGAATGATCCTGGTTCTGTGCGCATAGCAATTCAAGATAGTACAGGTAGCGATCGCGCCACCCTGCGACCTTTAATTCGCGCTTTGGAAAGGTCTGGATATCGTAATATTTACGTGTCTAAACCTTGGAGTGAACCTTTAGAAGTAACTCACATTGTGGCTCAACAGGGAGACGGCAATAGTGCTGAATCAATTCGAGATGTTTTGGGAATAGGCGAAGTGCGCGTTGAAAGCACTGGTACTCTGGATTCTGATGTCAGCATCCAAGTGGGCAAAGATTGGTTGCAACACCAAATGCCTTTGAATGATTCTAGTCAGTCTTCTTATTGAACCAAAGACGTTAAAAACAGCAGAGGAGATGTGAGCGCATTTTCCTCTGCTATTTATTTTGATTAATCCCCATTTCTGTCTATTTCAGAAATGTGAAGGAATTCACCACCTGTTGATATGCTCGGCGATAAATTGCATCATTATTGCCGTAACCAGTTTTAGATAATGACACAACAATAATTCGGGAGTCTTTAGGGCTGATAAAAGCCACATTTTCGTTTTCGTACAAACCACTAGATTGAAATTTTACGCCCGTTTGTCCGGCAATTTTCGCAGATTTAAAGTCACGGCTACCTGTAAATTCGTTACTCTGCTTCACCCACTGCTGCAAAGAGAATTTGCGTGGGTTATTATATACAGCTACTTGAACATTAGCTGGATATTCTGTACCGCCGTTGTATGCTCCAGCACGAATTTTTTGGGCATGTTGTTTAGTCCAGATATCAACAGCCGCTAGGGGAGATGCAACATTATTTCTAGGAGTTGATATCTTGTTATCTATGACAAAATCTTTGGTGGAGTAATTAAACCGAAAACGATAGCGATCGCTGCGGTAAATTCCTGGCACTTGCGCTACAGCTTTGGGAGTAGACTTTTCCAAAGAGACAACTGATGTGGCGATCGTTTGGCTACTTGGAGAAGAACTAATTTTTGATTGACAAGCGAGTGTTCCGACTGCTATTAAACTCATCAAAATTGGTGGCAAAATCAATTGTTGAATTTGCTTGTAGTCAACTTGCATCATTTCCTCCTGAAAATTTTATCGTTTAGATGAGCAGGAAATAATAGATCCAAGTTTTATACAACAATTTCCACAATTGATAATGGAAAGTTTCATATTCCCGACTTATTTAATAAGTCGGGAATATTGTTGATTACTATATTTATTAACAAAACTTCAAGCGCCCAGACTGCTAAAGTCTGAGCGCTTGAATAATAGGTTGCAGAGAAACTTCTGCGAAGTAGTGAAATTAAGCAGGCATCATTTGCATAGAACGGCAGGCTTCAGCACACTTGCGGCAAGCTGCGGCACATTCCATCATCTTGGAATCGTCGCTCATTTTTTCACAAGCCATTGCACAGCGATCGCACATATCAGCACAAAGCATACAAGTGCGTCCCATGAATTCCGAACCACCCATCATCATAGTCATACACATCATGCACATCTCTGAGCAATCGCGCATCATGCCCATCATGCTCATGTCCATGTGCATACTGCCTTTACTCATACAGTAAGTCATGGTTTCCATACACATTTTGTGACATTCCATACAAGCGTTCATGCAGGTTTGCATTTCCGAAGTCATGGATTCAGTCATCATCATCATCATAAGAAAAATCTCCTGATTTTTTGATGCTTTAAGAGTGTCCTTTGTGGGACTTACCTACAACATTAATCTGATATTTTTCAGTGGTCAATAGAGTTATTTATGTCATTTTTTTAAGACATCAATCCCGATAAATTTACCGGAATTAGTCAACAATTGCCCATGAAATAGTGATGTTTATTGGCAAATGATTTAGAGACTAAGCTTTGAAACAACGGTGGCAAACTAGAGATTTTTATGAAGAGTCCAAATCTAGCCAGAGATGTAGTCTATAACTAGATTATCGCTGCCGATAATGTTATATTTCTTTAACTATCAATTGAAAAATGTTTTAAACTCAATACAAACTTCTTAGTCAAATTTCATTGACCTCAAGATAGATCTATGTAAATACATTTATAAAATGTTTTGGGATGCTGATAATTGCTGAGAAATAGAAAATATATTTATATAAATCTATAAATTAAAAAAACTTTCTGGATGCCATAAATACACTGGATAGTACAAGATAATACTTTATAAAAATCCTCAATAAGTTGTGAAAATTAATCGTTAAGGCAGGGAATAGCAAATAGGTTTGAAAGGCTTTGAGTAAGTTAAGACTTACGCAAAAAGATTGTTTGTTGAGACTGGATTGGAGAGTATTATCTGCAACTGCCATCTATTCAGAAACTTCGGCTGTTAGTTTAGCCAATGTTTTGGGAATTATATCAATAGTACTCTCATAGAGATTGTCAGTTAGATCCATCATGGCTAACTGCGCTGGTCTAATCCACAATATGCCAGATCACAGCTTAGTTTTCGCTCAAGCATCTTCCGCAAAGAATATGGCAAAAAAATGAACTATATTTATTTGTCATTGCCAAAATTACATTCAACCCAGGATGGGTAAAGACAGGGGGAAAGCAGGATGACGCTGGCTCAATGAGGGATTAAACTGTGGGTAATGTCAATACATTTATGGTTAAAAGAAAAGCATAAATAAAACTAATGACATTGTTAATTATTCCTAAAGTCTAATTCTGCTATAAAAAACTACTTATGACAGTGCATCAACGTGGTGTTGGGGAGACCGCTGATTTAATTATTGGTGTTCACAACCAAGAAAATCAACAATTACAACCCAATTCTGCTCCTGTGGGTGCTCTTGCCAGAAGAAAAGGCACTATTTCTACTTTTCTTGCTCCCCTGACTCAGGATACTTTTAAACAAGTTGTGACTGAAGTCGAGCATAAGTTACAGATTGTCCATCAAACCCTATCAATGTTGGATTCTCACGGGTTTGAAACAATTCTGCAAGAAATGTTGCAGTCAATTACCTTAAAAACTGGGGAATTATTAGGAGCAGACCGGACAACTATATTTTTATTAGATGAAGAAAAACAAGAACTGTGGTCGATTGTGGCTGCGGGAGAAGGCGATCGCTCATTAGAAATTCGCATCCCCGCCGATAAAGGGATTGCGGGTGAAGTCGCTACATTAAAACAAGTAGTTAATATTCCCTTTGATTTTTATAACGATCCCCGTTCGATATTTGCCCAAGCACAAGAAAAAGTTACTGGCTACCGTACCTATACAATGCTGGCTTTGCCACTGTTAAATGAACAAGGGCAGTTAGTGGCAGTAGTACAGTTACTCAATAAATTAAAGTCAATACATGATATACATGCACCACTAGGCGAGCGAATTGATACCAAAGGTTTTACACACAGCGACGAACAGTTATTTCAGGAATTTGCGCCTTCGATTCGCTTGATTTTAGAATCATCGCGCTCTTTTTATATGGCGACGCAAAAACAAAGAGCAGCGGCGGCGTTGATGAAAGCGATTAAGTCTTTGAGTCAAAGCAGTCTGGACTTAGAAGATACCCTGAAGCGGGTAATGGACGAAGCCAAAGAACTGATGAACGCCGATCGCAGTACCTTGTGGTTAATCGATCGCGATCGCCATGAATTATGGACGAAAATTACTCAAGATGACGGTTCAACCAGGGAATTACGCGTACATATCGGTAAAGGTTTTGCGGGTATGGTTGCTGTCTCTGGCAAAACACTGAACATTCCTTTTGATTTGTACGATCATCAAGACTCGGAAACAGCCAAACACATTGACCAACAAAATGGTTATCGTACCTGTAGTTTATTGTGTATGCCAGTGTTTAACGCCGATCAAGAATTGATTGGTGTGACACAACTGGTAAATAAAAAGAAATCTGGGGATTTTCCGCCTTATAACCCGGCAACTTGGCCGAAAGCGCCTGAATGCTTCCAAGCTAGTTTTGACCGCAACGACGAAGATTTCATGGAAGCTTTTAATATTCAAGCGGGTGTGGCGTTGCAAAATGCTCAACTGTTTGCCACAGTTAAGCAACAAGAACAAATGCAGCGGGATATTTTGCGGAGTCTGTCTAATGGTGTAATTTCTACAGATAAATCAGGTTGTATTATTGCTGCCAATGAAAGTGCAAAACGCTTGCTGGGTATAGAAACAGAAGAACGTTTAGAAGGTAAATTAATTAATGAAGCGATCGCCATTAAAGAAGGCGACTTTAGCAAATGGTTTCAAGATGCCTTACATGGAGATGATATCAAACGCCGCCAGCAATATTATCCTGACCGCACACTCATAAGTACAGATACTGAACAGCACAGTATTAATTTATCAATTAATTCCATTGCTGATGCCAGCGACCAACAACAAGTACGCGGCGCGTTGGTGGTGATGGAAGACATTAGTGATGAGAAACGCCTCAAGAGTACTATGTACCGCTACATGACGCAAGAATTAGCGGAAGAATTACTCAAATTAGATGATGCCAAACTAGGAGGCGATCGCAAAGAAGTTTCCATTTTATTCTCTGATATTCGCGGTTACACCACTTTGACAGAAAACCTGGAAGCGGAAGAAGTGGTGAGTATGCTAAATGAATATTTTGAGTCAATGGTAGAAGCCGTTTTTAAACACAAAGGTACTCTTGATAAATATATCGGTGATGCCATAATGGCTGTGTTTGGTTCTCCGCTACCCTTAGAAGAACACGCTTGGATGGCTGTACAAACATCCGTAGAAATGCGCCATCGCCTGCACGAATTTAACCAACGTCGCTACGCTGCGAATAAACCCAGAATTAATATTGGCATTGGGATCAATTCTGATACAGTCATTAGTGGCAACATTGGCTCAAGTAAGCGGATGGAATTTACTGCCATTGGTGATGGTGTTAACCTCGGTTCCCGCTTAGAAAGTGTCAGCAAACAATACGGTTGTGACATTATTCTGAGTGATAACACTTTTAAACCATGCCAAGAATATATTTGGGCAAGAGAACTAGATTACATTCGCGTTAAAGGTAGAAACGAGCCAGTATCTATATATGAATTAGTGGGTTTACGTACTGACCCAATTCCTAGTGACAAATTGCAAGTTATTGAACACTATCACAAAGGACGTGAATATTATCTCAAGCGTGAGTTTACTTATGCTAGGGCTGAATTTGCCAAGGTTTTAGCTTATGACAACCAAGATAAAGCCGCGATGTTACATCTTTTGCGTTGTCAGCATTGGCTACAATCACCACCAACTGAATTCGATTGGGATGACGGTGTTTGGACATTTAATGAGAAGTAAACAGACTTTGTGATCAACAAAAATAGCTGACTACGGCCAAATGCCATAAAATCCTCTAGGACGAAACCATGAATCACTGTGGTTATAAAACTGCAATCTGCCATAACCTAAAAATTGACCGTGAGATTTTTCCCCTTGGGGAAAAGCCGTGACTCCAAAGAGATAAACACCAGTACTTCGCGGATTTTGCCAAGGTTTTAGACCAATTGTCATAGTTTTACCAGGAGACACTGGCGGATCAAATCTTAGGGTAACAGTCCTTGTTTTGCCATCGCCTACGACATTTTGTAATTCTACCTTTTGTCCTTTACCAGAAGGCTTACCTTCAAAAGCAACACTATCGTTCAAATCAAAGCGAATATTGTCTACTCCTTCACGCTGATTAATCGCTAGACTTTGTAGCGGTTCTCCAGCATTTTCTGGCAAGCTGATTGTAAAATAATATGTCGCACCCCATGCGTAAACCTCATTGTAGGTAGTGATTGTATTCACTAGACGCGGTGGTTGTGCAAAATACACGGTGCCATCTTGCAATTGAATGGCAGAACTTGGCGGTAGAAGGTATCCGTTGATTAAGGTTATGCTGGCGATCGCTGCACGTAACAACACTCTAGGACGCATAACTTTTTTTTGGATGATTACTTATTAATATTGTATGTTGAGTGCGCTGTGTATGGATATTTCAGTCATATTCAGTTATAAACAAGCACAACAATAGATGTTTTTATGACAGGTATTTGACTATTTACCTTTAGAGATAAATTTTATTTTTTACCTTTCGTTACATTTTTATTCTCCTAGTTAATACTAATTCGTAAAAGTTAATTGATATTTGTTGTCAAAGTCACTCTTTAAGTTAGAAACTAAGAGTAAAAGAGCAGTAATTATTTCGTATTATGAATATACTTGCTACAGTTGCATTCAAGCGGTCAATTTGGCAACCCGCCATTATGTTGACCTTGGGTTTTTGGCTAAGTGCCAGCGTAATTTTAGATTGGGTAATAATGCCTAGTCTTTATCTTTCTGGTATGATGACCGAAGCTGGTTTTACTACAGCTGGCTATGCAATTTTTTGGAATTTTAATCGGATTGAATTGTTATCTGCTGCGGTAATTTTAACTGGTGTGTTGGCTTTGAGCAAAACCAAGCATAACTGGCATCCTAACACCATTGTTTTTGCTATTATTTTGCTCACAGTCTCTCTGCTAGAAACTTACTTTTTAACTCCAAATATGTGCGCTGCTGGAATTCATCTCAATTTGTTTGAAACAGCTACAGTTCCAGCATCAATGGATTTACTACACGGCGGTTACTGGATATTAGACGCAGTTAAGCTAGTGACTGGAGGAATATTGTTAAGCCAATGCTGGCGGGTACAAGTTGAATAAATAAAGAAAATGGGGAGTAGGAAGGATAAAACTTCTCCACCGTTATTTATTGAAGACTCGTGATAAAAATTGAATGTGAAAAAACCCCAGTTTTACTAAAAAACTGGGGTTCTCATTTTTCAGTAATAATTTAGGGTGTTGGTTCCGAATCTGGCGATTCTTCATTGTTAAAAAACAACAACCTTGCAGCTAGGATGGCAAAACCCATAGCCGCGATCGCTTTTAATATCCGTGTAGGTAATAACTCTGCTACCGCACCACCAGCCAATGCGCCTAAAAGGCTAGTTAATAATAATGCGCCTGCTGTACCGAAAAATATCGCTTTTTGAGATTGACCACGACTCGAAAGTGCGATCGCCGCTAACTGGCTTTTGTCGCCTAATTCTGATAAAAAAACTGTAATAAAGCTTAGTCCTAAAAGATGCCAATCCATAAATATTTAGAGCGAGTAAGGAATAAATAGGGAATGTAAACTAACCTTGCAATACATCCCAAAACAGCATCACTGAAATTAACAGCAACATGACTCCGGCGGATTTTTCTACAGTTTTGGGACTGAGACGGCTAGATATCCAACTACCCAAGAGTACACCTAGCAAACTTGTTGTGATTAGTGCAGCCCCCGATCCTAGAAAAACTACCCAAGGTGCATGAGATTCTGCACTCATTAATAAAGTCGATAGCTGAGTTTTATCACCAATTTCTGCAAGAAATATTGTAATGAATGTTGTGCCAAACACTACAAATGCTGAGTCCCGCTTTTTGTGACTAGCAGGAATTACAGTAGTGAGTTGAGATGTAGTATCTTCCTTTAATTCTGGCAGGTCTTTCGCAGAAATAGCTACGGGTGCAGAGTCGAGTTTCACAGGCGTAGTTTTGTTGCTAGGTTATTTTCATATTCTTCTCATTTTCTCAGATTGTTGTCATAAATTGCAACTATTTGGCGTGAATATATGGCAACAGTAAAATAGTTACAATAAGTGATACCAGTATGTACGATAAACAAATCAATCATCCTCTACGAAGTTGGTGGGAAGCAGCTTTAAAATGATGTTTCAGATGAGAATTAACTTCATATAAGTTTAAATCCCCACGGCTTTATCGAAGCGCAACATTTCTAAAGAGCGATCGCCATATACCCCCTCAATTTGTTGGCGACAGCAATCTATAGCAAAATCATTAAGTTCTTCTGGCTCAATCCCATACATATCTTGAAACGCCTCAGCTTCTACCCGACAGAAGCGCGGACGGTTGGCGTAAATCTGGCATTCTCTTGTATCGTGGTCGAAATTGATGCACCAGCCATCTTTGCCTACCATACTCAGGTAAAGTTCTAACTCCTCTGGTAAGAGATATTCATCTAAATCGGGACGTTCTGCTGGGTCGAGATTACAGCAGGCTCCACATTGTTTGACACATTGCCAGTTTGCCATTTTATGTTTTTTCCTATAATTTTGTTAAGTAAATTAAAACTTGCATACCATTGGCGGATATGATCAAATGCGGGTTTTGCAACTAATTGATTATCGAACTGTTTTAAGATAATTGGGAGGAAGAGAAAAAATGTTTGACGGTATCATTAGCGCTGTCACCAGTATCAATTGGGAAGTTATTTTCCAGCTACTCTCTGTAGCACTAATTGTCATTGCTGGGCCTGCTGTAATTTTTGTTTTGGCTTTTCGCAACGGCAACCTGTAAAAGTACTGAGTCACCGAAGTTTGCTCAACGGGGGGAACTCCCCGAACTTTGCTCAACGCGGGGAACCCGCGCACGCAAGTTCTCTCCGCACGCAACTTCTCGCTGAGTTTTGAGTGCTGAGTGAAAAATCAGTATTCATGACTCAGCATTTATGTATGATAATGCTTGCAACGCTGCTTGAATAATAGAATCATATTGTGGTTGAGATATATCAACCTCTATAGCATTTTCACGACTGGTTCCCAACAAGCCAATTATACGTTCTGGGTGCATAACGAGAATTTTGCCTTCAGGATTTTTAATTCTGAGTTCTGGTAAAGAGTTATTTTGATAGATGCCACAAGTATATTGACGTTGCTTGTACTCAAAAGTGGTTCTAAGTGAGTTGGGTAGCGCAGTGTAAAAGATTTGCGTAGCAACTGTTGTTAATCTGACTCCAAGCAACTCTAATTCAATCTTAGTATTGCCGTTAAAAGTGTTTTCGCGCAACTTATAAGCGACATCAACCCGTTGTGGTAAAGGGAAGTAATCACGCCAACGCCAAGCGATCGCCTTAATTATATATTGCTGATCATTGATAGTTTGGGCGAGTGTTACCTTAATATGACCCTTACCCACAATTTGCTGTTCAATGACTTGCACATTTGCAGTCCAAAAAACTGGGTCGGGGTTATCGATACCGCAAGGATGCAGTGCATTTAGCTGTTGAAAAAGCTGCTGATTAATTTGATCGAAATTAGCTTGAGCATCAATTTTGAGAAGTGGCTTGAGGTGTTGCGGTTCTAGACACTGGTTAGCAAAATCAATTAACCGCGATCGCACCGATTCTAAATTTTCTGCTGGTAAAGAAAATCCCCCCGCTGCTTTGTGTCCACCAAACTTACCTAACAAATCTCGACAGTATTCCAACGCTTCAAACACATGAAACTCAGGAATTCCCCGCGCTGAACCGCGGATGTGTCCAGCATCTTCATAAGTGCCAATAAAAACAGGTACACCATAGCGTTCCACCAAGCGAGAGGCGACAATCCCAATTACCCCATGATGCCACTCAGGCTGCACAACAACCAATACCCGGTCTTGCGGTAAAGAAGCGATGAATTCTGATTCTACATAAGCGATCGCTTCTTGTTCAATCTCCTCGCACATTTGCTGACGGCTAGTGTTTGTTTGTTCACACTGCATTGCTCTGGTCAGTGCAATTCCCATATCATCCGTAGTCAGCAAATCAATCACCGTCTGAGGATCGCCAATTCTACCAACTGCATTAATCCTCGGCCCAAGACGAAAGCCAATATCTTCAGGTTTGAGTGACTTGGAAGAATTTTTCTCCCCTGCTCCCCTGCTCCTCTGCTCCCCTGCTTCTTTAGCTTGCACACCGCCTATTTGAATTAACGCTTGCACACCAGGTAATCTAGACTTGGGTAAATGTTTTAAACCGCGTTTTACCCAGCGACGATTTACACCAGTTAAAGGCGCTAAATCTGCAATAGTTCCGAGGGTGAATAATTCTAGCATTGGCTGAATTAAGCCTCTGGTTTCACCTAGCTGTTGTGTGAGACATACCGCCAGAATGTAAGCTACACCAACACCAGCCACACCGCGATAAGGTGAAGATTCGGCGATGAGTTTGGGGTTGAGGATAGCATCGGCTGGGGGTAATTGTTGTGGAATGTCGTGGTGGTCGGTGACAATGACCTTTACGCCGAGTTCTCTAGCTCTAGCAATGGGTTCATAAGCAGAGATACCATTATCGACAGTGAGAATTAGTTTGACACCTTCACTGTGAAATTCTTCGACGATGCGTTTATTGATACCGTAACCTTCGTGCATCCGACTAGGAATAGCATAATCTACCTGTGCGCTTAAAGCACGCAGACTCCGCAAAAGTAATGCAGTGCTAGTCATCCCATCTGCATCATAGTCACCACAAATAGCAATTTTACTTTGAGATGCGATCGCCTCTTGCAACAACTCCACACTCATCGCCAAATCTGGAAATTCTTCCAAAGGCGAAGGTAAAACTATTGATTCTGGCTCTAAAAATGCTTGTGCTTGCGCTGGTGTTTCAATTCCACGATTAATTAATAACTGGCTGATGATGGGGGAAAGATTAGTTAAAACTGCCAGTTTTTGGGCTAAATCTGTTTTTTGTGGGTAAATTTGCCAACGCTGATTGGGTAAGCGTTTGCGAATTTGTGAACGTTCTGTTAAAGGTCGGTCTAGCACGATGAAGGACGATAGTTGGGAGTTGTTGCGTAACTCTTAACTGATAACACTTTTAAAGCACATTTATTCTAATTCTTATCGAGAATACGCAAGGAGCGATCGCACTAAAATCAAAAAGGTGTAACTTCAAGGAGTTACACCTTTTAATACATAAGATATAGCTGTAGTTAAAAGCATGAATGCTAAGAATAGTAATACTTTTACCTTCTTCCTTCTGCCTCCTGCCCCCTGCCTCCTGTGATAGGTTCAAAATGTTCAACCATCGGAAACGGCTCGTAAAAATGATGGAGTAGTTGTTTCCATTGCTGATATTCAGGCGAACCTCTAAACCCGATTATATGCGCCTCTAAAGTTTCCCATTTCACCAACAATAAATATTTACCCCTGACTTCTACACATTTATGAAGTTCATGGGAGATGTAGCCATTCATTGATGAAATTAGAGGCGAGGCTTGTTGGAAAGCGGTTTCAAAATTTTGCTCAGTGCCACTTTTAACACTGAGCATTACTGCTTCCAGAATCATAATGTAGGATTACAAAACATTTATCCTACCATCATCTTGAATATACACCGAGCGATCGCCAGGAACCCGCCAAGTCGGACGCAGTTCCACGCGCAAGGTAGCTAAATTAGGTCGAGAAAGATTAGCTTCTACTGACCTACCCGTGTTATCCCAAAATATTAAAGATGTATTTGGTTCAGTACCTTCTAGCTGGTCTAAATATAAATTTTGTCCAGGATTTAGGGAAACCGGGTCAGTAATTGAAGGTTTTTGTAGTTGAAGCACACGGGGTGTTCTGTTAACCACTAGCACGCGGATACGTTGCCCTGGTGTAAACTGAATTGGAGCCTTACCACAGTTAGAAGCACAAGTTCCCGCCATTGAAATTTTAGAATCATTGCTGGCTGTCAATAGCAAAGTAGCGGTAATTAAAAAAGCTGATATTAATTTAGACATATCAGAATTTACACAGTTGGTATTTATGTAGATTTGAATACCTCAGCGTAACACCGTACTTAATAAATTGTGTATTAGTGTAAATCCTGATGCGAAAAAAGTTCTGAGTTGAAAGTGCTGAGTGCTGAGTGATTCAAAACTATCATCTCTCATCTTCTCTGCGACTCCGGGTCTCTGCGTGAAATCATTTAAAAAATGTTGGGTTACAGAGCAAATATTGTGTGTGCGTCTGCACCCAAGCGACCATCACTATTTGCTTTCTTGCATACTTCTGACGATTTTAGTCACCAGCTTTCTGGGGGTGAATCTAACAGTTTCCGTGAGTAGTTTATTTTTTAAGCCAGGAACAACCACAGTTTTGTTATCAAACAAAGCTTCGTAGCCGATTTTAGCCACAGTTTCCGCATCCATAATTTTTTGACCGCTGACAAGTTTTGAGTCTTCCATTGCGGCGCGTTTTTGGAAATTGGATTCTGTCGGCCCTGGACAAAGCGCAGTTACAGAGACACCTGTACCTTCTAATTCATTAGCGATCGCTTCTGAAAATGATAATACATAAGCCTTACTCGCATAATAAACCGCCATTAAAGGGCCTGGTTGAAAAGCAGCAGTCGAAGCCAAATTTAAAATTTTGCCATAACCTTGCTTCACCATATCCTTGAGAAACAACTTAGTTAAATGAGTCAGACACATCACATTAACTTGCAGCATTTGTAATTCCGCAGTTAAATCTGTTTCGTTAAACAAACCATAACTAGCAAATCCCGCATTATTAATCAGAACATCAATCTTAATAGAAGCTTGTTGTAACTCAGCAAAAATTTCTTCTGGCGCAGCAGGATTCGCCAAATCTTTAGCGATAACTTTGACATCAATCCTAAAGTTAGTTCTTAATTCCGCAGCAATTTGATGGAGTTTTTGCTCACTTCTAGCGACTAATACCAAATTGTATTTATCTTGAGCAAATAACTTAACAAATTCATAACCAATCCCACCCGATGCACCAGTAATTAGCGCAGTTTTTTTGCGATCGCTTTGCATAACTTTACCTTAATTAAAATTTAGAAAAAATAGTTAGTTATTAGTCATTCGCAATTTATTACTTATGACTAATGACTGACTACAGCAAAATCAATAATGTTTCCTAAAAATCTAAAAATCTCCCTCCTACCCTCCAATGCACTCCTAAAAACTCAGCGTAACTCTGCGCCTACCTTAGCGCACCTCTGCGTTTAACAAATTATTGCCATTTAGAAATTTCTAACTTAATTGCTGCTTTTGTCCCCACAACATCACGACCGCGCTGTGGTAAGAGAATATCAGCACCTACGCCGAGGTCAATATTTGGCTCTAAATTTTCAGAGTTCCAACAGTATTTTGCTTTGTATGTATCATCTTCAGCTGTGACATCCACAATTAAATAGTCAGACCATAAAGGTAACTGGTCGATGTGACTATCAAACAACCAATCTCTTTCTTTCTTTGTAAACGAATACAACGCCAAACGAATTGCATATCTACAAGTATTATCCGTATTCACTGCATAGCGAGGAATTAAGAAAGCTGTAAATAGTGGTACAGGCTTATCTCTGGTTAATTCCACTGTAATGGGACAATAACGGTCAATAGCTTGTTCGTGTATAGGAGTAGGAAGACCGCGCAAAGCCACACGAACTTCCATCTGGTAAAAAGTATTTTGGCGATCGCTTAATTCTACATTACTCAGAGACAGCTTGACCTTGATATCACCAAATAAAAACCGTTGCAGATTTTGATAGGCTTCTTCTGAATTCACCATCCCATAGCGTCCGCCATGAGTGCGATGAATATAAGCGCGATGCGCTCCTCTCACATAAGCTTTATCTAGCTGAACTAAACCATCACTTTGTGGCCCTACAGCCTTTTGTGACAAACCAGCACCACTTTCATAATCACGCGCATTCGTACCAATAATACAAAAAACGCGGTCTGGTGAAAAAGCATCATCTAGACTTTGCGGGTCAAAAGTTTGCGGTAGTGAACGCATCGAATTGAGTTTATTTTCGGGAGTGAAATATTCATACATTCTTTGGGGGCCAAAATCATCAGAATTATTCAATTTCACTGTATCCCTGAGACCTTCAATTAGGCCGCTACCAACTTGAAAATAAATCCCACCATGCGGTGTACCATAAGTAAATAATTTATCAATATGATCTTCAGCTTTTTCGCCGTTATCTGGATAAATTTTTTGCATCAAACTGCGACAGACAAGACCTCCCATTGAGTGAGCAATTAAATGAACTTTTTCTGCTCCACTTTCATGTTTGACAACATTAATTAAGTCTCTTAAACCCTTAGCTATTTCCTCCATTTCTAGTCTGACTGTGTTTTCATCACCAAAACTAGGCGAAGTCATATCATAAAATCGATAAATCCAAATAGTTTTGATATTACTACTCAGTTGCTTATTATCAAACACCGGGCGATAACCGTGGTCAGTCATCAATCGTAACAATGGACTCTCGAAAAAAAACTTTTCGGGAGTACCTTTTTCTCCTACACGAATATGAGTTGAACCACTATTAAATCCATAAAATGGATCATTTACAGTTTGGTCAACATCTTTATCTGTACCTGCATAACCGCGAACATAAATAATTGGTAAATAGTGCATTGATATCCTCCTTGTTTATTGTTATTAGTCATTAGTTATTTAACTAGTAACTCTTGATTATTGACTCTTAATACAAATATTTATCGTTCCCAAGTTACACCTGGGAACGACTAGTTAAAGACCAAGTATTTTGACGAGTTGTTTTAGAAATTTTTCACAAACTCGATCAGGGCTTTTTTGTCATCATCAGATAAATTAGCACCAAAAGTATGACCCCTATCTTCAACAAAGTCAGGAGATTTATTCGCTCTTAATAAGACACGGGCGAGTTTACCTTTGATACCGCCTTCTGGCCTTAAATCTTGGAATAAGTTACCTAGATTAAGAGAAGTAATTGCCTCTCTCATATTGACATTTGCCAACAAGTTGACAGGCATACCTTTAGGTACAGGTAAACGCAATCTGGGATTGGGATCTCCTGGGGGCAAATCTAATTTAGTTTTGCGGTCAGTTCTGCTGATAATGCCTTCACGTTTTTCTGGCCAGAGCATTTTTTCCATAGCATCGGTATAGGCTGCTATCCGACCTTTCACAGAAGGATCTTCGTTATACAAACCTAGGGTGTTGTTATGGAGAAATGGTGCTGTTGCCCAAACACTAATTAGTGAAGGTGTCCGATAATATCCTAAGCCGCCTTCAGGTATTGGGAAATTGATCGGTTTGGCTTCGTTGAAGGGATTATACAGCGTCAGTTCACCAGGAGAAGGTAGTTCTTTATAAGTTTTAGAAGAGAACTGATCCCAGATATGCCCTTTGGTGGCGTTAGTTCCTAAAGAACGGGAAATATTCGTACCAATCAGTGTAGCTGGGTAGCGTTGGTCATCCGATAAGAAATTGTGGTCGAGGAAATTACTACTGAGTACAGATTCTTCGTACCATTTCTTAGCTTGGTCGGGGTCAGCCGCAATTTCAGCAGGTGGCTTCTTACTAGAGTGACAAGATGCACAGGTATCAGCAAAAACTATCTTGCCGCGTTCGAGAACCTTTTCATCTTTGGTTAAGAAAGCTTCACCACCGGGTGCATCTTTGAGGTGCATCGGTTGGATAGTTTTGAGAAATGCTTCTGCATCAGCCATGCGTGCTTCCGTTTGTCTCCAGCCTTCGCAATTCTTTCTGGCTGTTTCGATATCAAAAGGACGTTGCGGAGTTCTGCCTAACATTGCTTCGTGCAAGCTTAACCAGTAGTCACCACACATTCCAATGTTGACGTAAACACGCAAAGAAGCAATAGCTACCCCTGTGGAATCTGCACCATCTTTGAGAATGTGATTGACATTTTTGGTGGAACCGTCGTTCATCACCTCTGGGTATGTGGGGCGATCGCCTAAATTAAAAATGGCGTTAATCGCATTAGGATTATTAATGTGATCTGTAGCAATCCGCGATGTGTCAGATGTGCCTGGACGTTGAGCATCTAGGACTTGCTTGATGAAGCTATCATCCCTGAGTTTCGTAGAAAATAATTCGCTTTCTTTAATATACTGATTTCCCAAAGCGGGAACGAGGTTTTCCCATTGTGGGTGTTCTTTATCTTTGGGTGGGTTCAGTGGGTCTAAAGCAACGTGACAAATAGCACAAGACTGGCCAATCAGATAAGGTGGCTCAATTTCCGAATCCTTAATGTATTGGTCATAGTTCCATTTTGCTTTGTCAAATTTGGGGTTGGGGAACTTGCGTAACCCAATCACACCAGTAGACAGGGGGTCTTTACACTTATCCAACAAAAACCCATATTCATCTTCTTCTTTGGCTTTTTCACATCCAGGATCGTTGATTGCGCCAAAACGTTGCAAACGCTGATCATGGTCATACTGCTTCGAGTTAATCAGCTGGAGTAGGTCAACACCACCGTGGGTGCGCTTGGCAATGTCTCGATAGTATGTAGCATTACCACCAGTCCATAAGTACCAAGTACAACGACCTCTTTTTTCAGCTTCGGTAAGATTCTCCTTAGTATATGGCGGGAGATATCCGATACCATCGCAGTTATCGGTATAAGCCGCATCATTATACTCATTGGAGATAGGAGCAGGTGTTTCACTATACTCACTAGCTAGAGCTATTGGTGTGCTATACCAACCGCAAAATGTAATTGCGATCGCAGCGAAGACCACCAAACAGCCTTTCCACAATAGGCATATTTTGTTCATAAAACTCTCAATGAGTAACACCTAAACTTAATCAGGTGCATCTTAATAACAAAGCTTCACAATTAATTCGCTATGTTCCTGATTGATCCTTCAGAGATATTTAGCGAATAAATCATATTGCACCTTAATTTAGGCACTGTCATCTATGAAGTTACTACACAAGCTTGGCAAACGTCACTAAAAAATTTGCTCCTTTGTGAACTGATTTCTTTAAAAAATTGTAAATTTATCCTGGTGTAACAAACTGTATTTGTTATCTTGTAAGCGACATTTAAAACTAGGCTAATTTTGTAACAAATTGTTGTGTAGGAGAGTGCGTTAATATTGCGTTAACCTTGGTATCAAAAAAAGTATTTCTTAAGATTTGATTCGTTGAGGTTGCTAGTTTCACTCAGTTATAAAAAAATCTGATTTAATGGCTCAACCTTTATCTGGTAAGCCTTCAGTTTAATATTTGGGCAGCAAACTAAGTAACAAAAAATTAATCTTCTACATTACATCCGAAAAACATAATCTTGAACTTGTAAGTATTCAAAACAAAACCCCAGAGTATCTATCAATAATATTTATCTGGGTTGTTTTTGTTTACACAACGCTATGTGTAAATTTTTTTTACACCTAACCCCCAACCTCTTCCCTTGTAGAGAAAGGGAGCAAGAATCAAAGCCTCTCTCCTCCGGGGAGAGAGGTTTGGACAGGAGTTAAAAAAATAAGTCGCACTCGCGTATTAATACTTGATTCTATTGCAAATAGGAAGGAGAGTATGGAAAACGATATTATCTTTAAGCCATTGCAATTTCGGAATCTCACTGTCAAAAACCGGATTTTTCGCTCCAGTATATCCGGTAGGTGGGATAACTATGATGGTTCTGGTACTCAAGCCAGAATTAACTGGGAAGAAAAATTTGCCCGTGGTGGAGTTGGGGCAATTATTACTTCTTTTGTACCAGTAGCAATTCGTGGTCGAATTATGCCTAATTACGCCACAATTCACTGCGATGAACGGATTCCTTTTTGGCGCAAAGTAGGTGAAAAAGTCCATGAATATGACTGTAAATTAATTTTGCAACTCAGCCATTCTGGAAGACAGCAAGACATTGGCGGTGTAGAAAATGACGGTTTAAAAGCCTTAAGTTCTACCAGCAAAACTGAATCATTCCACGGCTTACTTTGCCAAGCGATGACTTTGACAGAGATTAAAGAAACCATCCAAATGTTTGCTGATGGTGCTAGACGGGCGCGTTTAGCTGGTTTAGATGGTATAGAACTACACAGTGGGAACGGTTATTTATTCAATCAATTTCTCAGTTCAGGAATTAACGATCGCACCGACGAATATGGTGGTTCACTAGAAAATCGAGCGCGGTTTTTATTAGATGTAATTCGCGCAATTCGTAAAGAAGTCGGCGAAGACTTCCACCTACAATTTAAAATTAGTGCCATTGATTACAACGATGCGGTAATTCCTTGGGAGAAACCCGGAAATACTTTAGAAGAATCTGTACAGATTTGTAAATGGGCTGAAGAAGCCGGTGCAGATGCAGTCCACGTATCGGTAGGAAGTTTATTTCCTCATCCCCTAAACCCCATTGGAGATTTTAATTTTGAAGTCATTACTAAAACCTATGACACAATGCTCTCCAGCGGTAATCAAACAATTCGCAACTACATCTTATTCCGCTACAAATTGTTGAATCCAATTTTCAAATTCTTGTGGAATCGGGTGAAGAAACAACTCCCACCGCCAGCATTTAACGGTAATTATGTCTCTGATGATGAAATGAGAAAACTCTTGATAGAAAACCAAGGGAGAAATTTACTTTCATCACGCGCCATTAAACAAGCCGTCAATATTCCGGTTTTGTGTACTGGTGGTTTTCAACAAGGTTCGTTTATTCGCCAAGCCATTGACGACGGCTATTGTGATGGTGTGACAATTGCTCGACAATTGATTGCTAATAACGATTTACCAAAACAATTACAACAAGGTAAAGACTTACCAGATAGACCATGTACCTATTGCAACAAATGCCTACTCAACGTCATTGAAAACCCCTTGGGTTGTTATGAATTAAGTCGCTTTGATAATGACTATGAAGCGATGATGACAGAAGTTATGTCAGTATTTCATGGCGATGAGTCAGCAAAACATAACACCGAAGTTCCGGTCTTACATGTTTAATTTGTCATTTGACCATTGACCATTAACTCTTGACTATTAACCAGAGAGTGACTTTGTAATGACTCAAACAAGCCCTACGCTAGTTCCCAGCGTTGTAAAAGGAACTAAAGCGGTTTTCAAGTGGGTTTTGGGTGCAATTGTGGGAGTTATCGCAGTAATTGTATTTCTCATTTGGCCTGCTATTTCTAACTCCCCAGTTGATTACGCCGATATCCAAGACCATTTTAAATACGGTTCTATTGGTAGTGAAGAAGTAAATGGCGTTCCGTATTGGATATGGAAAGTTCTGCCAGAATTATTTCCTGATAAATTACCCGATAAAGGTTATACTTCCTTGGGCTTTATTCAAGAACCGGGAAAGGATTTACCGATTGGGTTTTCGCAACGGCGGGTGTTTATTAACCGTGTTGGCTTGAATTGTGCGGTGTGTCATACAGGTACACTGCGTGAGACACCAAATAGCGATCGCCAAATCAAGACAGCAATGCCGGCTAATGTAGTAAACTTGCAAGGATACATCAAATTCTTATCCGAAGTTGCTATAGACCCGCGCTTTACAGCCAACCGGATGCTCCCAGAAATTGAAAAAATTAGTGGCGGTATCAACCCAATTGAAAAATTAGTTTATCGCTTTATTGCCATTCCTCAAACGCGCGACGCACTAATTAATCAAAGAAGTCGCCTGTCCTTCATCTATCAGCAACCAGATTGGGGGCCAGGTAGAGTCGATACTTTCAATCCTTATAAAGCAATTCAATTTCATTTTCCAATGGATAAATTGCGTGAGGATGAATTAATTGGCACATCAGATTTCCCCTCCGTATGGAATCAAAAACAGCGTAAAGACATGGAATTACACTGGGATGGGAATAACGATTCTGTTGACGAACGGAACAAAAGTGCGGCTTTAGGTGCGGGAGTTACACCCACCACAATCGATATAGATAGAATTCAACGAGTAGCTGATTGGTTGTGGACATTACCACCACCAAAATATCCATATCAAGTTAATCAAACTTTAGCAGCTACCGGAGAAACACTATTTGCCAATAATTGTGCTAGTTGCCACGCCTTTGGCGGAAAATATACAGGTAAAGTTGTTCCCATTCAAGAAATTGGTACAGACCCCCATCGTCTCAATTCCTTTACCTACCAAACCCTATCTAACCAAAATACTTTGTATGCAGGTTATCCTTGGCGGTTTAATCATTTCCGCAAAACGAATGGCTACGCCAATGCACCACTAGATGGTATTTGGTTACGCGGCCCTTATTTACATAATGGTTCCGTACCAACATTGCGAGATTTGCTGGAAAAACCAGAAAATCGACCCAAAGAGTTTTATCGGGGTTACGAAGTGATTGATCGAGAAAAAGTCGGGTTTGTGTCAACTGTTGCCCAAGAAAACGGCAAACAATATTTTAAATTTGATACGACCAAACCTGGAAATAGTAACAGCGGTCATGTATATGGAGTAGAACTCTCACCAGCAGAAAAAGATGCGTTGGTTGAGTACATGAAGCAGCTATAATTAGGAGCCAAAAAAATGAATAATTACGCAAAATGGTTTAGCCGTGTAACTTGGCTGGGCATTATGGTGAATATGCTTTTTGTCATTTTCTCTTGCTTCTTTCCAGAGTTTATGCTGTGGTTTTTAAAGATGCACCAACCAGACCCAATTATCTGGGTAAGAACGGCGGGAATGCTGTTATTTATCATTAGTGCATTTTACATTCCTGGAGCCATAGACCCTTATAGATATCAGGCAACTGCTTGGATTTCTATCTTTCCTTCCAGAGCATTTGGTTCGACATTTTTTATTTGTGCCGTGTTCTTTTTTGGGCAAGATAAAGGCTTTTTATCTATTGCCTTTGTAGACTTATTTTTTGGTGTAATAGAAGCGATTTTCTTAACTCTAGCTTTGCGGAGTGAAAATGCTGAGGCGATCGCCAAAGAACCAGTCAAACAATTCTCCTAATTTCTACCAAGGAGCAATGTAATGTTATGAAAATTTTCAAAGAGAAATTAGGCAGAATTCTCGTCAGCATTGCTTTAGTTGTTGTTTTACTAGTCGGGGGAGTAGGATACACAGCTTGGTATCATTTATTTCGGGATGTGCCGCTGACCTACAAATCTCCAGAAGAACATTTTAAATATGGTTCTATCGGGACAGAAGCAGCCCAAGGGATACCTTATTGGATTTGGTTAGTACTTCCCCGTATCTTTCCCGATAAACTACCAGGGCCAGGTGGTTACACTTCTTTAGGAATTACTTGGGAAGAAGGCAAAGAAACCCCAATTGGTTTTACTAAAAAAACCATTGGTTTTCCCCGCGTAGGGATTACTTGTGCGGTATGTCATACGGCTACCTATAGAACTAGTCCCTTAGAAAAACCCCAAATTTTTCCTGCTGGGCCTTCTAACAAATTTAACTCGCAAGCTTATGTGCGGTTTTTGGGTGCAGCCGCCAGCGATCCCAGATTTACCGCCGACTATATCCTGGACGAAATCAAATATAATCATGAGTTTTCTTGGGTAGAAAACTTACTTTATCGCTTTTTGATTATTCCCCAAACTAAAAAAGCCCTACTGCAACAAAGCGCCGACTTCGCCTGGATGGATTCTCGTCCCAACTGGGGGGCTGGTCGGATTGATCCCTTTAACCCAGTCAAATTCAACACTTTAAAACTGCCCAAAGATGACACTATCGGTAACTCTGATATGATGCCAATTTGGAATCAGGCATTACACAAGGGATTTGCTTTGCATTGGGATGGTTTAGAAACTTCTCTCAAAGAAACTGTACAAACAGGCGCAATTGGGGATGGTGCAACCAAAGATTCTTTACCTGTGGCTGATTTACAACGAGTAGAAGACTATATCAGCGAACTTTCCCCACCCAAATATCCCTTTGCAATTGATCAGAAATTGGTGAATAAAGGGAGTCAAATTTTTGCTAATACCTGTGCATCTTGTCACGCCTTTGGTGGTGAAAGAACAGGTACAGTTATCCCTGTAGACGAAGTAGGAACAGACCGCCATCGTCTAGATATGTGGACACAACAGGCCGCCGACACCTACAACCACTTTGGTGACGGTTATCCTTGGGACTTTAGCCAATTACGCAAAAACAACGGCTATGTGGCTGTATCTCTGGATGGGCTGTGGATTAGAGCGCCATATTTGCATAATGGTTCTGTTCCATCTCTGCAAGATTTGTTAGAAAAACCAGAGAATCGTCCCCAAACCTTTTATCGGGGTTACGATGTTTACGATTCGCAAAAAATTGGCTTTATTTCCGCAGGAGAAGAAGCTAAACGTGTAGGTTTTAAATATGATACGACCGTTGCTGCTAATTCCAATCAGGGACATGTTTATGGTACTGATTTGCCCAGTGACGATAAAAAAGCACTGATTGAGTACTTAAAAACTTTGTAGACCTGAGCCGCATCGTCGTTTCGCCAAAACTTGCAGAAAAGGGGTGTTGTAATGGCTACAGACTACGTTTTGTTTATTCATGGTGTGACTATCCGCAACCCGAACTACGCTGATGAACTGTTTCAACGGTTAGCGCAAAGTGCGAGCGATCGCAATTTCCATAACATCCCTTTTTACTGGGGTGATATCAATCAACAACCAGAAACTAAACTACTGGGACAACTCAGAAGTTCATCCGATTGGAATCAGATGTGGTTCCACAACATTCGGGAACAGCAAATTCTTCCTTTTACTGGAGATGCTGCACTTTATATCAGCCGTTATGTAGGCGCAAAAATCGTTCGCAAACTCAAAAAACAGATAGCTGACAGTGGACTACTGAAAGCCAAACCCGATGATCGACTGCATATAGTCACCCACAGTTGGGGAACAGTCATGTTATTTGACATTTTGTTTGCCAGTCGGTGGGAAGATCAAAATGCACCCGCCCATGATGATGTGATGGCTATTCGGGATGCCATTTTTGGCGTAGATGGGGAAAATCGCGATCGCTATCAAGGAATTAAAATTGCCAGTATTCACACAATGGGTTCACCTGTAGCCATCTTTAGTTTGACCGATGTCAAATCAGATCAAGATGAGACAGGTGCAAGCAGTAGTCACGACATTACACCCAACCTCCAAACATTCGTAGGTCAAAATGAGATAGGTGCAAGCAGTAGCCACGACATTACACCCAAACTCCAGACATTATTAAAATCTCTGCAAGAAGAAGCAAGCCCAAGAGAAAAACTACCTTGGTGGAACTATATTCATCCTGCTGATCCCATCGCCTACCCACTGCAAAAAATGATGATAGATTTAGTGGATGGTTACACTGAATACTTAGATATCCAAGATACTATCACCCACAGCACAGGATGGTTAGGCTGGTTAGAAAATCTCATTGCACAAACTCCACTTGCACAAACCAATTTACCTTTACTGCTGTCTCTGCTACCCGACAATCCACATGGTAGCTATTGGCACAATGATGAAGTAATTAAAAAAATCATTCACGTTGTGAAAAATAAGACCCCCAAAGCTAATTCACTTTCTCGTTCTGTTTAAGTGTAACTCTTGTGGTGCAGGCATCTTGCCTGCACAAGTTCAGTAGGTTGCGTTAAGGAACAAAACCCAACATCATCAAAACTTTGTTAGATTTCGTTATCGCTACCATTCTATGAACTGAGTAATTATAAATTCCCTACTCACAAATCATCATGAAACCATATTTACCCCAGGTAGATCCTAATCCTAACATCCGCAAAGATGAGCTAGTAAAAAATCAAGCAGATTATAAATTTAATCACAATTATCTAGCTCCTATTCCCGTTATAGATAAAGTCCCTCACCAAGAATTATTCTCCGCAGAATATACGGCTAAACGCCTCGCTAGTATGGCAAATTTAGCACCAAATATGCTGGCTGCCAAAGCAAGAAATTTCCTTGACCCTTTAGATGAATTAGAAGAATACGAAGAACTATTAACGCTGCTACCTAAACCAGCAGTGATGAACAATTATAAAACAGACTCATGTTTTGCCGAGCAAAGATTATCAGGTGCGAACCCTTTAGCTATTCAAAGAATTGAGAATTTACCAGAAAATATTGGAGTAACTAACGCACATTTTCAAAAAGCTGTCGGCACAGAAAGTAGTTTAGAAGCGGCTCTCAAAGAAGGTAAACTTTATCTATTAGACTATCCCACACTCTTTGATATTAAAGGTGGTACCTCTCAAAACCTGAGAAAGTATTTACCTAAGCCGCAAGCTTTATTTTACTGGCAGAGCAACGGTTTACCAAATGGTGGTTCCTTGCGTCCAGTAGCAATTAAATTAAATAATGATGCTGGGACAGATGGATTGATTTACACTCCTGATGACCCTTATCTAGATTGGTTTTTAGCAAAAACCTCTGTGCAGATTGCTGACGGAAACCATCAAGAATTAGGTAGTCATTTTGCTTATACTCATGCTGTTATGGCTCCTTTTTGTATTGCCACAGCACGCCAATTAGCAGCCAATCATCCCATTGCTTTACTACTAAAACCGCACTTCCGGTTTATGTTATTTGATAACGATTTAGGACGCACTCACTTTTTACAGCCAGGTGGGCCAGTCGATGAATTTATGGCTGGTTCTTTGCAAGAGTCTTTAACTTTTGTCGTGAAAACTTATCAAGAGTGGAGTGTCGAGAAATTTGTCTTCCCGACATTAATGAGAAATCAAAATATGGATGATCCAGAAATATTACCGCATTTTCCCTTTCGAGATGATGGAATATTAATTTGGGATGCCATTCAAAAATTTGTTACAGACTATCTGCAACTTTATTACCAAACTTCCCAAGATTTGAGCGAAGATTATGAATTACAAAATTGGGCAAGGGAATTAGTTGCTCAAGATGGTGGTCGCGTTAAAGGAATGCCAGAAAAAATTGAAACCATAGACCAATTAATTCAAATTATCACGGTTGTAATTTTCACTTGCGCTCCTTTCCACTCTGCTTTAAATTTTTCTCAGTACGAGTATATGGCTTTCGTACCGAATATGCCCTATGCAGCTTATCATCCAACGCCAGAAAAAAAGGGCGTGGATATGCAAACTATTATGAAGATATTACCACCTTTCAAGCAAGCTGCTGATCAAGTAATGTGGACACATATTTTAACATCGTACCACCACGACAAATTGGGGTATTACGATGAAGAATTTTCTGACCCATTGGCACAGGAATTAGTGATGCAATTCCAACAGAATTTGCATGATATAGAACGAAAAATTGATATTAGAAATCAAACCCGTCCTATACCTTATAATTACCTCAAACCTTCGCAAATTATTAACAGTATCAATACTTGATGGAAGTAAAAAGTAAAAAGGTAACAAGAAAAAAATAATTTTGCCTTTTTACTTTTAATTTTTTACTTGATTAATCTCGCATCTATCCACACAGGAGAATCTATATGTCAGGTCAACAAGTTACAGTTACTGCTCGTCTAAAAGTAAAGCAGGGTTTAGAAGATAGATTTCGGCAAGAGTTTGAGCCTGTGATTGCGATCACTCGTAGCGAAGATGGATGTATTAATTATGATTTACATCAATCCATTGAAGACCCATCTTTGTTTTTGCTGCACGAAAATTGGGCTAGTCAAGCAATTTTGGATCTGCATTTACAACAGCCGTATATTCGGGCGCTTGGGGCTAAAGCTGAAGAGTTTTTGGTAGAACCGCCAGAAGTGAAGTTATGGCAACAGATTGTTAATAATTAAATCAAGTTAAAGTTATATCCCCCCTAGCCTCCCTTAAAAAGGGGGGAATTTGAATGTTTATTGCTCATAGCTGCAAAAGGGGGATTTGTGAATATTTAAATGTGGTGAATAACTATGACCGCAAAGGTGTTATTGTATGGTGCGACTGGCTATGCAGGGAAATTGATAGCGGAAACTGCAAAAAGTCAGGGTGTAGATTTAATTTTGGCTGGACGAAATCAAAGTACGTTGGTATTAGCGGCGGAAAAGTTAAACTTTGAATTTCGTGTTTTTAGTTTGGATGATTCTCAGGCGATCGCACAATCTCTCCAAGATGTTACAGTTGTCCTCAATTGTGCAGGGCCTTTTGCCAAAACTGCCAAATCACTGGTTGATGTCTGCTTGCAAACTCAAACCCATTATTTAGATATCGCTGGGGAAGTTCCGGAATTTCAAGCTTTAGCCGCACGGGACACGGAAGCGAAAAATGCCGGAATCATGCTACTTCCTGGTGTCGGGTTTGGTGTCGTCCCGACTGATTGTCTTGCAGTTTATCTTAAATCTCAGTTACCAACCGCCAACACTCTCACATTAATCTATGAAACTGAAGGCGGTGTTTCTCAAGGAACTGCTAACACTGTTCTGCCCAGCTTACATGAAATGGGTGTAGTCAGAACAGCAGGTAAATTGATTCCGGCTCGACCAGCCGAGAAAAAACGTCAAGTTGATTTTGGTGCTGGTGTTGTCACAGCGGTAACTAACCCCTGGCGTGCTGATATTGTCACTGCATTTCACAGCACTGGAATTCCGAATATTGAGACTTACACAGTTTTTCCCAACCCTGTAAGTTTCCTCATGGAAAGCAGCCAGTATTTAGGCTGGTTATTTAGCTCATCACTGTTTCAAAGCACCTTAGCTAATTTAATTAAAAAATTACCCCCAGGGCCAAGTGAAGCAGAACGCGCTAAAGGTAAGGTTGGAGTTGTCGGTATTGCGGAAGATAAATCTGGTCGTCAAGTCACAGCGACACTTATCGGCCCGGAAGCATACAATTTTACGGCTTTATCTGCTGTAGTAGTTCTCCAACACATCATCAAAGGTGAAGTAAAGCCAGGATTTCAAACCCCAGCTAATGTTTACGGCGCTGATTTAGTATTAGAAATACCAGGAGTTCAGCAATTTAACAGTACACCTGTGGTTGTTTAATTGGCTTGGCATAAATTTGTCTCACGCAGAAGCGCAGAAATGCACAGAGGGTCAGAAGTTCTATTTCTTTTTACATCCATTCACCTTGTAAAGTGAAAGCTGCCCAGTAATAAGGTGCAACATATTTTTGAGTGCGCCAAATTTCTAGTTGTGCTTTCCTTAAAGCTGCCGCAGGTGTTAATCCAGTTTTTAGCATATTTTTATAAAAAGCTTTCATCAACTCTGATGTTGCTTGATCATCAACACTCCACATACTTACCACCACTCGTGGGCTACCTGCATACATAAATCCTCTAGTTAACCCGACTAAACCTTCGCCCTTTACTTCTTCTCCCAATCCGGTTTGACAGGCGCTGAGAACTACTAATTCTGCTTTGAGGTTGAGGTTGAAGACATCGCGCAAGCGTAAAAAGCCATTCTGTGGCATTCCCTGAGGATCAAATAGCGATAATACTACTCCTGATAATTCTGGATGTTTGCTATTGAGAATGCCATGAGTAGCAAAATGGATTATCCGATATTGACTCAAATTTTCGCTGCTTGCTGTTGTTCGACTAGCGTTAAAATCTACAGCTTCTTTGCGTTGATTAACAGGTACAAGAGCCAGAATTTGCTCGGCTTCTTGGCGTGTAAAGCGTAGACGCTCAAAGTTAATATCTGAGTCTGCGGCTGATTTGCTTAAAGCCAAGCTGTCTAAATTGCTTTCTAGCACAGGTGAGTGCGATACTTGTGCTTTATTTTGCAAACGCTCATCATTGCGATTAAAAATAGGATCTGCCAACACAACTAATGTTTTAGGTGGAGATTTGCGTTCTTTGTGTTCACTTCTGAGGATAGCTAATATCGATGCTGATGGGAGAGTAATAATTTCATGGTTGAGCAGTAATGGTTCATATTGAGTACCGCTACCCGTTGTCAGCGACGCAAATGGTACATATTGCAAAGCACCATCGCTGACGATCGCTAAACGTTGTTTTTGCAATTTTTGGGCGACTGGTGCAAGTATGATTTTAGATAGAGCATCTATAGATTGACTATGCTTTAAATAAGGCATAGTGATTTCTTGACGGAACTTCTGCACAATCGTTTCAATATCTGCTCGCTTGGGTAATTCGTAACTGGTAATACTTTTATTGGTAACTAACCACAAGTAACTGCGCTTTTTCCCCAGAGAATATTCTAAAAGCAAGGTGTTATCATCCAGGACTTGCTGTTGAATTTGCGCGAGTGCGAGAGGTTGGGGTTGAGTTAGTGCGGCATAACGGGGACTGGTAGCCCGAATTTGTGCCTGGATTTGTTGATATGCTTCTAAAAGTTTTTCATTTTCTTGATCTAAAGCTTGTACCTGTTCTTCAGTGTAATTACCTTGTAACAGTTGGATGCGGCGTTTTTCTAAAGCATCAAGTTGTTGCTGCAACTTGCGTTCTTGAACAAGTAATTTTGGCTCTACACCTTGACGAATATCAGTGTTGGCTTCACTCAGCAGTTCCAAAAGACTACGGGCGCGGGAACGTTCGCTGGTTTCTAGTGCTAAAGCCGCATATCCTTGTTCTGGGTGCTGTTTGTGCAATTGCATCAACACATCAATGTAGAACTGATAATAATTTTGTACTGTGGCAAAATATGAGGTGCGGAGTTCTTGAGAGTCAATTTTGCTGCGGAGGTCTTCAACAATTTTGATGACTTTCTCTATCTCCGTCAGGGCTGTATTTAATTCTCCTTGGTCATATTTAACAGTGGCGACGTTATAGATAGTATGAGCTTCTCTAGATTTGTCCCGCAATTGTTGATAGATAGGGAGAGATTGGTTGTAATAATCCAGCGCCTTTTGCTGTTCTCCTAACTGGAAATAAACTTCACCAATGTTATTTAAAGTAATTGCTTGCCCTAATTTATACCCTACTTGTTGAAATATGGGCAGAGATTGATTGTAATAATTGAGCGCTGTTTGTTGTTCACCTAACTCAGAGTAGATTTTGCCGATATTACTGATAGCAATGGCGTTATCGGCTTTGTCTCCCCCTTGTTGAAATAGTGGTAGAGATTGGTTCAAGTAATCCAGCGCTTTTTGCTTTTCTCCTAAGTCAGAGTAGGTTTTGCCAATACTATTTAGGGTACTGGCGATCGCAGCTTTATTGCCTACTTGTTGTTTGAGAATCAAAGATTGGTTGTAATAATCTAATGCTTTTTGCTGTTCACCTAAAAAACTGTAAACAGTACCGATATTACCTAAAGTTATGGCTTGGCCTGCTTTATCTTTTACCAATTGTCTCAGGGGTAGAGATTGGTTGTAATAATCCAGCGCTTTTTGCTTTTCCCCTAATTCTGAATAAATTTTGCCAATGTTATTGAGGAGTGTGGCTTCCCCAGCTTTGTTACCGATATTTTGCTCTATGGCTAGAGATTGCTGGTAATATTCTAGTGCTTTGTATTTGTCGCCGAAATTGGAGTAAATTTTGCCAATATAAGCGAGAGTAAAGGCTTCTGAAGCGCGATCGCCTGCTTGACGATATAATACCAATGCTTGTTCAAATTTAGCGATCGCCTGTAGTAAATATTCTGATCTGCCTTCCTGATTTCTGCGCTGATATAATTCTTTTCCTTGCCCATATACTTGTTGAGCATTAGCACGAGTCACATTCGGCGTATTTGTTTGGGCAATATTTACCGGATACTGTACCGCAGTTGTGGAACTTGCTGCTGAAAGCCACAAAACATTAGTCAAAATAATGATTGTCCAACCCGCTATAAATGGAAGAAATTGCCATTTTATCAAGCCACGTATCTTCCACCTAGCCATAAAATCACCTTTATTCTCTAAATAAATTGCCTAATTTTAGAATTCCCAAAAGTGAGCTAAAAAATTCAGGGCTAATTTTATGTTGGTGCAAAGGAGATAATTATTAATTGATTAACTAAAATTTAAGCTTTGGTAATCATTTTTAAGAAAATTTTAAAAATACAATTTAAACTGCTTTTAAATTTATCTAGGATAAAATAAGGCAGTCCATATCAATAATTTATGCAGCCAACCAAAATAGGATTATTTCTAACGTAAAATTTTGAATCTCAGGAACCAATACAAGGCTAATAAACATCTCCAAAAATGATGGAAGGGCGTAGGCTCCGCCTATTCGCCCCTAATCTTGGGAATACAAACTTTAGATGTAGTATGTGATACTGTCAAAACATCTCAGAATGTAGCTTACTCTGTAGCATTTTATTCTTAAATCAATAAAAAATCTATGTATCGATTCCAGGTTAGTGCATATACACAAACTGGTGAATCCATTGCTCTGGTTGGTTCTACTTCCGAGTTGGGATTGTGGGATATTACTAGATGTATTCACCTCCGCACCAGTGCCGATCGCTATCCTTTATGGTGGACAGACGAAATTGAGATTCAGCCATCTGGAGAATCAGGCGATGGACAGAGCGTGGAATATAAATATGTCCGTTTTGATGCCAAAAGTTGGGGTGAATGGGAAGGTTTTGGGTTCAATCGTTGGTTGCCGATTAATCATCAGCATTCAGGTACTATTGTTGTGGATGATGGGGCATTCGGTTATTTGCAGCCTTATCCCTTTGGCTATACTGAGCAGCCAACTCCTGTTAAACAAAGTTTAGGAGAAGACAATTTAAAAATCGTCGTCATTGGTAGTTCTGTCGCCTTGGGTCATAAAGCCTGGCTGTTAGACGGTTGGGTTGGACAACTAGAGCAAGCTTTACAGCAAAAATATGACCACAGAGTAGTCAATGTTTCCGAGGTGGGAGCCAATGTCAGCAGAACGATCGCCCGCTTTGGTTCTGTAGTAACACCAGAACAACCAGATATAGTTATTATTGCCCTATCTCTGGGTAATGAAGGATTAGCTTATTGTTCCCCTCACGAACGGCGAGCAATCCAAAGGCGGTTTGAAAGCGGGTTGCAGCAGTTGGTAAAAATGACGCGCCAACTAGGAGCGCAGCCGATTTTGGGAAGTGTCTATCCCAATGGTGATTATTCTCCTGAGCATTATTGGCTGTTACAAGAAACACACAATCGGATGTTAAATTGGGGTGTACCGATTTTGGATTGGTTGGCAGTGTTAGATAATGGTCAGGGACGCTGGCGTGATGGTATATCTTTCGACCCGGCGCATCCCAACACTATTGGTCATCGCTTGATGTACGAGGCGATTAACCTGCAATTATTTGACATCGACAAAGCCGAATTAGCCACAGAAAACCAACATTTTTGGCAACCGAACGAAATCCCCATTTATCTTGATAATGCAGGCTTTTATGTTTGTGCTTGTATCGCAGAGAAGGGTTTACGAATCAGCAATCCATCAAAATACAGTTACACCATTGCACCTTATTGGCAAGAAATCCAAACTGTATTGCAAAATAAAGCCGGATTGCTCCCAGGTATTTACATTGCTAAAAATCCCCAGATAGGAACACTCCCCTTCTTTGCAGTACAGGAAGATGGCGCGATCGCCACAACCGTAGAAATACTCCCTGGTGCTGATGTCGAATATACTGCATCATTCAATCTATTTGCGCCGAACAACTCCCAAGTTTTGTTCTATGATGGGCATTTAGGAATTTTGCAAAAAGATGAACACCACCTCTGGGTAATCAACGAATCAGACCACGAGTACAACATCCATCCCATGTGGAAAGAGGTGCGAAACGCCCTTAAAGCAATGCCAGCGGGTGTTTATGAAGACCCACTGCATCCTGAAATTCCTTTCCGTACAATGATGATTGGCAATCAGGGACTAGAAAGTCGGGTGAAACTCCCACCCCAATCTGCGGTGTTATTTCAATATCAATGTCAATTATCAGACATTAGTAGAGTAGCAATTGTCCCATTAGGCGATCGCTGTGCTGTGCGAATGATGCTGTATAAAATGGAATATGACGGCCCGGCTTTTCCCTTTGACCTTACCCGCACTACCAAGATTGCAGACATCGCAGATATCATCGAAAATCGTTTTGATGATATGTGGAACCCCAACTTCCTGCATTACAATCCAGAAGCATGGAGAATTTACCACAGCAAATGGTCTGGTTTATCCTTCGCCCATGAAGTTGAAGAAACAGACGACCCTGTAAACGATATGTCTCCTGTTTATGAACGGATGCGAGTGCGCTATACAGCACGTTCCCAAAGATTTTGGTACACAATTGAAAATTGCGACCAAGCACTTTTTGTCCGCACTGGGATAGGCGATCGCGGTGGCGTGATAGATTTGCTGAATAAACTAGAAAAACAATGCCAAGGTAAACCATTTCAACTTTTGCTGCTTTCTTCCCAAGACTCTGACGAATTTTTAGACATCCCAAATGTGCTGCATTACAATGTCGAGTTTAACCCCGATCTTATGTATGACGACTTAGAACACTGGATGTACTGCACAGAGATTATGCGCAAAATTCTAGAATCTCTGGGTATTTCCAGCAAAAACCTGTTTTGGTGTCCCCCCAACGTACCTGTTAAGGGATGAAAACTCTCCTTGTACCTATATATTTGTCAATGTAAATCACAATTTCCATAAGACCATCAACACTGTTAAGCTGGTGTGCATTCAAGTTGCAAATGCTGTGCTTGAGACTGTCATTAGTCATTTGTATTTACAAATGACTAATGACAACCTTTACAATTCTGTGATTTAAACGTGTTTTAGTTTAATACAGTGACAAGCACATCAATTAATACCTTTCATAGCGACCAGCAACCCAACGCCGACCGCGCGGTGTTCTTTCCCAGTGCGCTGGAACCCATCTCTGGCGTACAACTTTACGTACAACCACAGGTCGATGGTTATCACGTCTGATAATAACCTGTGCGGCTGATGCTTGATTTTGCACAGCAAATATTGAAAGTGGTAGAGCTAGTAAGGTTCCAGCAAGGATGCGTTTCATCATATTCAAATCTCCTGGAGTTTTTTATTGCTAAGTTAGCTACAGCCTTCCTTAAGAATTCGTCAATTACACCCGTTAGCTAACCAGAGAAAATACTTTTAGCAACAGCGTTTCCTTTTACGGAATTTCACTAATGAGACAAGTATTTACGCTAGTAAATCAGGTATCAATTATTTTCTAATTCTCAATAAGATTGCTGGTTAACTTTCATTTTTAGTTTAGAAAACTCCGCAGAAATAAGGATGTGAAGAAAGTATTGATTATGAGATGACTAAAGTCATAAACTATGGCAGAAGGCAGGAGGCAGCTATGCTGGAAGAAAGTCTTACTATTTATGGCATTCAAGCTTTCAAATTGTCCTAACATATCTGACTAGCAATATATTTTGAAATTACTATGTTGCTAATCAGCACTGTGCGATAAAACTCAAAAAAATGGGGATAAGCCTCAGCATACCCCCATTTTCAAACATCAGAAATTAGCACTTATGAACTAGCGTTTTGCAACTCAGCAGTGCGGACTGATAGCTGTTGTGTCTGAGTACCTCGTTGAACTTTTAGCTGTAAGGATTGACCAAGGTTGGTGTTTTCCACAAAGTTCTGCAACTGTTCTGCATTTGTAATGGCTTGTCCATCTATTTGCAGGATGACATCACCACGGCGAATACCTGCTTTAGCCGCTGGGGAATTTTGAATAACTCGCATCACTAAAACCCCGTTCACTTCTGGGATTTCAAATGTAGAGTTGGGGTCGCTGTTATTTTGTTTAGCTAATTCGGGTGTTAATGTGACCATCTGCACACCTAAATAGGGGTGAGCAACTTTACCATCCCGTTCCAGTTGTGTGGCAATCGCTTTAGCTTTATCAATGGGAATAGCAAAGCCAATACCCATCGCATCAGCCCGAATTGCGGTGTTAATGCCAATTACTTCACCACGGTCATTCAACAATGGCCCGCCAGAGTTACCGGGGTTAATTGCTGCGTCGGTTTGGATAAAGTCTAGGCGTTTGTCAGAAATTCCTACTTGGGCGCTAGAACGCTTGAGGGTGCTGACAATACCTAAAGTAACTGTATTATCAAAGCCTAAAGGATTACCAACTGCGATCGCCCAATCTCCTACTTGTACAGCATTAGAAGAACCCAATGGTGCAACGGGCAAATCTTTACCAGCGTTAATTTTCACCACCGCTAAATCTGTCACTTCGTCAATACCTTGAACTTTGCCTTCAAAAGTACGACCATCCTTGAGACGAACTGTCACTTTATCTGCTTTATCAACAACGTGGGCATTGGTCAAAACCAAACCACTTTTATCAATAATGAACCCAGAACCAAGACCGCGCAATTGTTCTGGCGGTAATTGTTGAGAATAAGCATCACCAAAAAACTGCCGGAAAAAAGGGTCTTCCATAAAAGGGTCGACCCGACGGCGAGTAATTGTGCGTTCTGTGTCAATTCTCACTACAGCTGTCCCAACACGATTCACTGCTGCTGTGACAAAACTACTATTACCAATAGCAGCCGTAGCTGGTGATTGTCTTTGGGCAATTAATTCTGGTGTATCACCAACTTTTGCTGAACTGGGTGCAGGTTCCGCTTGGGAAGGTAACACCCGCAGAGTGCTAACTGTGAGCAAGACTCCCAAAAATATGGCGAAAATATGGGTACTAAGTCTACGTAGAGAACGGGTTATTTTGGACAATCGCATAATCACAACCTAAATTTTAGAAGCCGAATTTTTGCTTAGTCGTGACAAATCTATCTAAAGTTATTTTTACAGGTAGGATGAAATTCCTGCGTACTAACTTTTGTCTACCGCTTTAGATACTCAATACTGGAACTAAAGCATCTTGTTTACTACCTGTAATTTAAATTAATTGAAAATTTCCCCTGATAGCTATTACGGACATTTACCCTGATCAGGTTCGGGTATCACCAAGACTTACGCACAAAGATTGTCTGTGGAGACTGGGTGTGGAGGTGTAAGGGTTTTTAATAAGTACACCTTGCTGCTTACAAATAAGCATTGCTGCGATCGCTCAATATTTTACGAAATTCTTCTAGGGTAACTGTTCTGCAACCTGACCTTGAGTGAATAGAGCTATAATTTAAGGTAGGTGATTTTTAGCTAGAAGCATGAAGACAGTAGCAATTTTGCCAATTTCTGATGCTAAGGGTGAGAAATCCTATCGTGCGATCGCTGGAGATAAACATTCTGTTGGCAAAACTGCGGGACAAGCTCTTGATGCCTTAACTGCCCAGTTAGATGAAATTGAATTTAGCGCACTACTGATTATTCAAAGCTTTCGTTCTGACTCGTTTTTCAGTGCCGAGCAACAAGAACGCCTATCAGAGTTAATGAATCTATGGCGGTTAGCACGAGATCAACAGCAGCAATTGCCGCCAGAACAACAAGCAGAATTAGATAGGTTGTTGAAGCAGAACTGAGAGCAGCAACAGCCCGAACCTCAGCCTTGATACAGCAAGGGAATTCATGAATCCCTACTATAACTAATCGCACAATCAGCAAACCATTGTTGTGAGTATTGCAAAGCCCCGGAAGTCGTTTTTAATTTTCCACATTTAGAATTGCCAATGAGGAGATAGCATATGCAATTTCGCTACCAAATTGCATTAGGGGCTTTGATACTTGCACTACTCGGATTTATTACACAAACAGGCTATGCTCAAATTCACTCATCCTCTGGTGTTCGCACTCAGGAACCCAACAGCATCCTGTTCGAGAACGTTCGTATTTTCAATGGTACTTCTGATCAGCTTTCTGAGCCATCGAATGTTTTAGTCGTTGGTAATAAAATTAAAACCATTTCTCAAACTCCAATTGCCACAGCATCGGGCATAAAGTTGACCAGAATAGATGGAAATAATCGCACACTGATGCCGGGACTGATTGATAACCATGTCCATCTGTTTATGATTGCCAGTACGAGTGAGGAGTTACTCTCGCCAAAAGTTAGTCCTGAAGTCTTGAATCAGAAAGCACAAACCGCAGCAGAACAAATGCTGCTACGCGGATTCACCAGTGTTCGTGATATGGCAGGGCCAGTGTTCGACCTCAAGCAGGCAATTGATACAGGTGATGTGGTGGGGTCGCGCATTTATCCTAGTGGCGCGATGATCTCGCAGACTGGCGGACATGGTGATTACCGCACACCAAAAGATCTTATTTGGGAACCTTATACAAACTTCAACCGCCCAGAAGTTCTAGGTAGCAGTGTGAGTGCGATCGCAGATGGTGTGGATGAAGTACTCCGCAGAACTCGTGAACAACTTATGCAAGGTGCTACCCAGATTAAGCTGGCGGCTGGTGGCGGTATCATCTCAAATCATGACCCGCTGGATGTCAGCCAGTACACGGAAGCTGAGTTACGTGCCGCAGTCGAGGCTGCTGAAGACTGGAACACTTATGTAACAGTCCATGCCTATACACCTCGCGCAATTCAAAAGGCGATTCGGGCTGGTGTCAAGTGCATTGAACACGGACAGTTGATGGATGAGGGGACGGCGAAACTCATGGCTGAAAAAGGCATCTGGCTGAGTATACAGCCATTCCTCAATGACGAAGATGCAATTCCGTTTCCACAAGGGTCGGCTAACTACGCCAAACAACTAGAAGTGGCCAGAGGGACAGATACTGCATACACCCTGGCGAAGAAATACAACCTCAAAACAGCTTGGGGTACTGATTTATTATTCGATGCTAAACTAGCTACCCGGCAAGGGGCGCAACTTACGAAAATGGTTCGCTGGTACACACCATCTGAAGTTTTAAAGATGGCAACAAGCACAAATGCCGAACTGCTTGCATTGTCTGGCCCACGCAATCCCTACCCAGGCAAACTGGGCGTAGTCGAAGAAGGCGCACTGGCTGACCTGCTATTGATGGATGGTAATCCTCTAAAAAACATCAAGCTGATTGAGAATCCAGGCAAGAACTTCATCGTGATTATGAAGGACGGAAAAATATATAAGAACCTCCTCAGATGACTGAGAATTTCAGTGCGGCTCATCCTTGGTCAAAATCTTAGATGCGTTTATTCTGGGCTAGGATCTTAGTACTGCCAGTGTTTTAATACCATGAATGGATCAAACCAATTAACACCAGAGTCCTTGCCTATCTCCCCGTCAACCGAAAACTTCCACACCCACGATGCAGATCATATTCATGGTCATGGAAAATCTGGTCATACTCATGTCCATAGTGAAGAGTCTTTACGCAAAATTGTGAATCGGCTGTCACGGATAGAAGGTCATGTTCGCGGTATTAAAACAATGGTGCAGCAAGGTACTCCCTGCCCTGATGTATTATTGCAGATTGCCGCAGTTCGGGGCGCATTAGACCGAGTTGCCAGAATCGTGCTAGATGAACACTTAACGGAGTGTATCGCCAGAGCCGCCAAGGAAGGCAATATAGATGTGGAAATTGAACAATTAAAGGCGGCTTTAGATCGATTTATGCCTTAATCAAGCTGATTTAAAAGTAACTTTAGAACAATTGATCTCTGGATATTCGCCAAGAAGTTTACAGACGTGATGAGAGTAGGTCTGTTTGAATATAACTAAAGGTTAAGGGAGGTAAATACACATCTTCAAGTTCAACACAGGCTAACTACCTGAGTGAATTCTGAATTTGTTACAAATCTCAATAGGTTATAACTAATAGTTCTCAAAGGATACAAGCCTTGAGATTTATCTGTGGAGTTAATCTCAAATCCAAAATCCCAATGAAAGTACCCGCAGTGCCGCAAATAACCAGCAGAACTTCGATTATTTTTTAAGAAATGATTAATATCTGCTGCTGTGCAAGTTTTTGTGGTGTACTTTAGCGCTTATATTTTGCAATAGTTTATACTTCTATTCTTCCCGAAAAACCTTTCGCGTGTTTAGTTATGGACGTATTTCAGCAGCTTTAAACATGGCTGACACACTATTTAGTACATAACTAAATTTACAGTATGAACTATGATGGTCTGCCCAATTATGCTTGAAGGCAGTTCCTGTAAAGGTTGAGAACTTCTTTAAGGTAGATAACACAACCTTCATTAAGAAGTAAATTCTACTACTATAGGATCTTTGTATTGACATTCTCTCAAGCTAATGTCAGAAAATGTTGACTTTCTCAACATTTCTTTAGATAATTTGAGGGTGTGTAGCGTCAAAATGGAATTAGTTCCGTATAGCAAAATACAAAACCCTAGTTGCAAGTCTAATCTCTGTCATGTTTGTTTCCCATCATAAGTGGGAATACTATGTACGTATAAATGTGTGAGTAAAAATCATGAGTGTGAATACGGTGCCTTCTATCAATTACTACTCTCTAGATGTAATCCAAGACGAAGCACGCCGACTGGTGCAGAAGGGGATGGTTAGCCGACAACAGCCAATATATACACTCTGCCAATACATCCCAGCAAGAGAGTGGGTATGCGTTGAATGTGAGTTAGAAAAATGCGATTTTCTACTGCGCGATCGCATTGGCGACCTGATTGGTCGTGAACAATGGGACAATGACTAATTAGTTTAGGATTTCAGATTTTGGATTGGGAGGATATTTTTTGGATGTTTAACTTTGACAAAGAACAATCTACCGCCCAACCTTCTGAAGGTAAAGTCTCTAGTTTTTTACAAATATTCCCTGATCCAGAGTCTTCTATTATTTTTCTTGACCATAAGCATTGCAGAATTACTAAAGTTTGAGTTAAACAACTTTTCTTAGCAGCATTGACGAAATCATAGCCTACCGTAAGTTTATCGAGAAAGGTTGTTGCGTAAATCCACTTTCATAACTTTGAGTATTTTATCTATATTATTTAACCGGGGCGGTGTTTTATCTCTAACTGCTCCGGTGATTTTTTTGAAGATACGTAATTTTTCTGCTTAATTATTTGTTACATACTTATAAACTTTACCAGCAATTTAAGTTTTTACCTCAATGTAATCACTGATTTTTTTGCTCTACTAACTGTTGCTGTACTCTCCCTTTTAACTAAAAACGGAGAGAGAAGAATATTGTCTACAGCTTTCCCCTCAAATAACTCCAGCAGCATAGTCATAGCCGACTCGCCCATTTCTACCATACGTTGACTAACTGTTGTGAGTGGTGGGGTAATGTAACTAGCCAGAGCAATATTATCAAATCCCACCAGGCTCAAATTTTCTGGTACTGAAATACCCAGTTCTTTACAGGCTAAGAGAGCGCCAACTGCTACCATATCGTTGTAGCAAAATATGCCAGTTATTCCAGCGGCTATTAATTGCGGTAGCATTTTTTTACCGATATCAATATCGCTGATTGCTTGCTCATCCCGCTGGGGAATTGCTACCCAGTTAGTATTTTGTGTTAGACCTGCTTGATTCAAAGCCATTCGATATCCTTCTAGGCGCTGTTGGTCTGCTTTGCTACCATCACCTACACCTAAATAACCGATACGAATATGTCCTAAATCTAGGAGATGTTCTACAGCTAAACAGCCACCTAAGCGGTCATCTATGGCAACTGAGTGAAATGTTTTGCTTTGATCTTCTGTATCGATATTAATGAGAACTGTTGGCACAGTAAATTGGGTTAACTGTTGAGTGTAGTGTTTACCTATGCGTGAGTCGGCGACTAAAATTCCGTCTACTCGGCGGTAATGAAAATTCTCAATAGCGGCTATTTCCTGATCAAAATCTCCATGTGAAGCATTTAACAACACATTTAAGCCAGCAAGTCTCGCAACTTGTTCAATTCCCTCTACTAGTTCGCCAAAAAAGGGATCAGCTATGGATGTGACAATTACCCCAACGGTATAAGTTCGCTGATTTTGTAAACTTTGAGCGATCGCATTTGGTACATAGTTCATTTCCTGCGCCAGTCTTTTGATTTCCTCCCGCACCTTAGAACTAATCAACGGACTGTCTCGTAAAGCGCGTGAAACCGTGGAATGAGAAACACCTGCTTTGCGAGCAATATCTTCAATAGAAATCTTTCGTTTACTCATGTTCAGCACTACCCTAAGCAACGTAAATAAAATTAACACAAATTTTATGCACAGGTGTGCAAAAATAAAAGACATCAGGAATGCACACCTGTGCATAACATCAGTTTAAACATTAAGAAAATCAGATTTAACAACATTTTCTTAGAAAAAAACCTGTTGCTGAAATTTGAGCAAATGCTTGAAGTCTTGAGATTACAGGATTTTCACCAATAGTTACTTAATGGTGAAAGCCTTGAGAACAATATGAGGGATCAATCTAAAATTCATCTGAAAATGTTTGCCTACTTGAGTAAACTTTTTTCGCACACAGACTCAATTTTTAGCAAAATCGAAAACAATCACAACTTTTTCAAGTTAAGTCGGAGTAAATATCTATCGTTAGGAGAAAGCAGAAAACAAAAGGCAGAAAGCAAAATTAAAAGATGATTTTAGCTTAGTTAATATTTCTACACATATTTCCGGTTTTACCAGCTTTTTTAAGAGGATGTGGATGAATGTGAAAAAACAGGCGATGGCAGCGACCTTATTAAGTATTGTCAGTGGTACTTTGGTCAGCTGTAGTAATATTTCTCCCAATGGCAACACAGCCATTAACACTGAGGCCAAAAATGTTACTGATATAAATACTCAGACCACCGTAGGCGATCGCAATACTAAATTACGATCTGTTGGTGTGACACTGGGCGATTTAAGTAACCCTTTCTTTGTTGTCATGGCCAAAGGCGCGGAGAAAGAAGCGAAAAAAATTGGTGGTAATGATGTCAGAGTCACTGTTGTTTCTAGCGGATATGACCTAAACCAGCAATTTAATCAAATTGAAAACTTCGTGGCGGCGAATACTGACATTATTATTCTGAATGCGGCTGACAGTAAAGGTATCAGACCAGCGGTTGAGCAAGCGAGAAAAGTAGGCAAGATTGTCATTGCGGTAGACACAGGCGTAGACGCAGAGGTAGACGCTACCGTCACCACCAATAACTTGCAAGCCGGAGAAATTAGTTGTCAATATATTGCCGATCGCCTCAAAGGTAAAGGCAATGTAGTTATAGTTAACGGGCCGCCAGTCGCTTCCGTCATTCAGCGCGTTGATGGCTGTTTGAAAGTTTTAGCTAAATATCCCAATATCAAAATCCTGTCTAAAGACCAGAACGCCGAAGGTAGCCGGGATGGTGGACTCAGAGTGATGAGCGATATCCTGGTAACATTTCCCAAAATTGATGCTGTTTTTGCCATCAACGATCCTAGCGGCGTGGGAGTTGATTTAGCCGCCAATCAAGCCAAACGCAGCGAATTTTTCATTGTAGGAGTTGACGGTGCGCCAGAAGCAATTGAAGCGATCGCCTCTAACGATAGCCTATATGCGGCAACTGCGACTCAAAATCCCAGCGGTATGACGCAAACAGCAGTTCGGGTAGGAAACGATATTTTAAACGGCAAAAAACCGAAATCACCCGACATTTTGATTCCCGCCAAGTTGATTACAAAAGAGAACGTCAGTACATCAACTGGTTGGTAAGTTTTGGAGGTAGGAGGCAGAAGGCAGAAGGCAGGAGGTAATAGTTATTATCCTTCACTCAGCACTCAACACTTAGCACTGAAATTTATGACAACAAATATTCAAACAGATTTTTCTCCGCCGACAACTGTCACCCCTGTATTAGAAATGCAGGGAATTGCTAAACGATTTCATGGTGTTGCGGCGTTGCAAGGTGTGAATCTCACCATTTATCCCGGAGAAGTTCACGCCCTTATGGGTGAAAATGGGGCGGGTAAAAGCACATTAATGAAAATTCTCGCGGGTGCTTACATTGCTGATGAAGGGGAGATTCGCATTAATGGTCAAACAGTAAAAATTACCGATCCTGGTACAGCCAGACAAGCGGGGATTAATCTGATTTATCAAGAACTGAACGTCGCACCCAATTTAACCGTTACCGAAAATATGTTTATGGGGAGCGAGTTGCAACGGGGTCAGTTTTTAGACCGCAAAACAATGGAACTCGAAGCCCAGCAGGTGCTAGACAGTTTGGGGGCGACTTTTACACCACAAACAATAGTAGGTACATTGGCGATCGCCGAACAACAACAAGTCGAAATTGCCAGAGCGCTGAAAGATAAAAGCCGGATTTTGGTCATGGATGAACCAACAGCCGCCTTATCTGACCGCGAGACTGAGCGCTTATTTGAAGTGATTCGCAAACTCCGCAACGATGGCATTGCCATTATTTATATCAGTCATCGTATGGAAGAAATCTATGCTTTGGCTGACCGAATTAGTGTACTACGTGATGGTCAATATATTGGCAGTCTAACTCGTGAGGAAATTTCGCCCCAGCGATTGGTACAGATGATGGTTGGTCGCTCCATGCAGGACTTCTACGAACATCAACGACAAAAGAATCCGGGTGCAGTGGTGCTGGAAGTTAGAAACATTAGTGATGGGCGCAAGATACAACCAGCTAGTTTTCAACTACGTGCGGGCGAAATTCTAGGACTAGCTGGGTTAGTAGGTGCAGGAAGGACAGAAGTATCGCGGTTGATTTTTGGTGCTGACCGCAAAGCTAGTGGGGAAATATTTTTAAATGGCAAAAAACTAGAGATTAATTCCCCTAGTGATGCGATCGCCGCAGGTATTGGCTACGTCCCCGAAGACCGCAAAGACCAAGGTTTATTTCTAGAGATGAGTTCCCGCAAGAATATTGGACTGAATCGACTCAGACAGGATGCCAAAGGTGGCATTGTTAACTGGGTTTCAGTCAATAAAATTGCCACAGAAGCCGTCGAAAACTTCCATATCCGACTAGCTAACTTAGAAATTCGCGCCGTGGATCTTTCCGGTGGGAATCAGCAAAAACTCCTACTGGCGCGGTGGTTAGCCATTAACCCCAGAGTATTGATGCTAGATGAACCAACACGCGGCGTAGATATCGGGGCGAAAAGCGAAATTTACCGGATTATCAGCGACTTAGCCGCCCAAGGAGTCGCAATTCTCATGGTTTCCAGCGAACTGCCCGAAATTGTGGGAATGAGCGATCGCGTTTTAGTCATGCGCGAAGGGCAATTAGTGGGCGAACTAGACGACACCCCAGACAGAGAAATCACCCAAGAAAACATTATGCACTATGCAACTGGAGCATCGGAGGTAACAGCATCATGAGTCAAACCTTAAGACCTGTCAACAATAGACCTAGCCAAAATTCCACAGCCAGTCGGCGTAAATCCATCAATAATTTCTTGCAAGTTGCGGGTATTCTACCGATTCTCGTAATTATCTGCATCTTATTTTCCCTGCTAAGTCCCAACTTTTTCACAGCAGGTAACGCCGTCAACATCTTACGTCAGGCATCAATTAATATTGTCCTGGCAACCGGGATGACATTTGTGATTCTCACTGGTGGGATTGACCTTTCCGTAGGTTCAATTTTGGCTGTGTCTGCGGTAGTTGCAGTGTTAGTATCTTTGCTGCCGGCTTTAGGTTGGTTGGCTGTCCCATCTGCTTTACTGACAGGTTTGCTTTTAGGTTTACTCAACGGTGCCTTAATCACCTTTTTGGATGTACCGCCGTTTATTGTCACCTTGGGTTCATTAACCGCCTTAAGGGGTGCGGCCTTTTTAGTTGCCAATGGTACAACAGTTATTAACCGCAACATCAACTTTGCTTGGATAGGTAATAGCTACGTCGGCCCCATTCCCTGGTTAGTCATTATTGCCCTATTAACCGTAGCTGTGAGTTGGTTTGTGCTGCGCCAAACTGTTTTAGGTGTGCAGATATATGCAGTAGGTGGTAACGAACGAGCCGCCAGATTAACAGGTATCAAAGTCAATCGCGTATTGCTATTTGTTTATGGCGTGAGTGGATTGCTGGCAGGTTTAGCCGGAATTATGAGTGCCAGTCGGCTGTATAGTGCCACAGGGATATTAGGACAGGGTTATGAATTAGATGCGATCGCGGCCGTCATCCTCGGTGGCACCAGCTTCACGGGCGGTATCGGCACAATTGGCGGCACACTGTTAGGTGCATTAATCATTGCCGTTCTCAACAATGGTTTGACCCTATTAAATATGTCCTATTTCTGGCAACTCGTTGTGAAAGGACTAGTAATTATTGCCGCAGTCATGATTGATAGACTCCGTAGACGTTCCAGACGTTAGGCACGAGTGCAAAGGTGCAGGGCGAAGAATATTCAGCACTATCAACTCTTCTTCTTCTCTCTGCGCCTCCGCGTCTCTGCGTGAATAACTCATGATCTTATTCCCCAACACCAAATACAACCATGACATCTACCACAACTCGTCGTAAATCCAACACCTTCTATGTAATTTTAATTGCTGGCGCTGCTGCCCTCGGTGGCTTCTTGTTCGGATTTGATACAGCAGTTATTAACGGTGCAGTTGCAGCTTTATCCACAGCTTTTAGCGCCAATAGCGTACTAACTGGCCTTGCTGTATCCCTGGCATTGTTAGGCTCGGCATTAGGAGCCTTTTATGCGGGCAAAATTGCCGACCGATATGGCCGAGTTAAAGCAATGGTGGTAGCTTCAGTCTTATTTACCATCAGTGCTATTGGTTCTGGGATTGCCTTTGGCATTTGGGATTTTATCTTTTGGCGGCTGTTGGGTGGACTTGCCGTTGGTGCTGCCAGTGTAATTGCCCCAGCTTACATTGCTGAATGTTCTCCTAGCAATTTGCGCGGTAGGTTAGGGTCATTGCAACAACTAGCGATTGTAGTTGGAATTTTCATTGCCCTGCTGTGTGATTACTTTATAGCAGTATCAGCAGGTTCAGCCGAATCTCCCTTTTTATTTGGGATTGCGGCTTGGCGGTGGATGTTTTGGACAGAAATTCCGCCTGCGGTGCTGTATGGAATGGCTGCTTTAATGATTCCCGAATCGCCTCGCTACTTAGTAGCTCAAGGACGAGAGCCAGAAGCCGCCAATGTTCTCAGTAAAATTATCGGGGGTAACGTCCTCGCCAAAATCGAGGAAATTCGCCAAACAGTCATGCGAGAACGGGAACCGCAATTTTCTGACCTCCTACGCCGGAGTGGCGGACTTCTCCCGATAGTTTGGGTTGGTATCGGTATATCTTTACTTCAGCAATTTGTCGGTATTAACGTCATCTTTTACTACAGCAGTGTTTTATGGCGGGCGGTGGGCTTTTCGGAAAAAGATTCCCTCTCAATTACGGTGATTACAGGTGCAGTAAATATTATTACCACATTAGTAGCGATCGCCTTCGTCGATAAATTTGGTCGCAAACCCCTATTGATTCTCGGCTCAATTGGTATGACCAATACCTTGGGAACAATGGCATCAATTTTCGGTACTGCGCCACTAGATGCTGCTGGGAACCCAACTCTCAGTGGTAGCACAGGTATTGTTGCTCTTGTTACCGCCAACCTATATGTATTTTGCTTTGGTTTTTCCTGGGGGCCAGTCACCTGGGTACTGTTAGGCGAAATGTTTAATAATAAAATTCGGGCGGCTGCACTGTCTGTGGCGGCGGCGATGCAATGGGTAGCAAATTTCGCTGTTTCCACCTCATTCCCTCCCATCCTGCAATATTTCGGCTTGGGTGCAGCCTACGGACTCTATACCACTGCGGCAGCTATCTCACTGTTTTTCGTTCTCTTCTTTATTAAGGAAACTAAAGGAATGGAATTAGAAGATATGTAATTAATCCAGGGAACAGGGAACATCTTTCAGATTCTCTATTCCCTCCATAGCAGTTCTCACTTCAGCCAGAATAATTAACCGCAGATAAATTCCTGGTTTTCGTAGCCAACTAGTCAGTTTAATTACTACTTTATTAGATCAAGCAATTTATCCTACCCTAGAAATTGTCAAACTTTACTATAAGCGTTGGGAGGTTGAACTCGATTGAAGACATTTAAAAACTACGTTGGGTATGGATATTTTAAGATGTAAAACCCCCTCAATGGTACGCAAGGAAATTTATGTTTACTTGCTGGGATACAATCTACTTCGTAGTTTAATGTGGGATGCTGGGACTACTTATGGTATGCCTCCAAATCGTTTATCTCTTCAAGGTATTCGTCATCATTTACTAAATTTTATTCCTAAATTAGAAGCTGCTAAATCTCAAAAACGCAACAGACTTTATCGCACTTTGCTAAAAATTATCGTTCACAAACAAGTTCCTGACCGTCCCGCAGGCACTGAACCACGAGTTACTAAACGCCGCCCCAAAGCTTACCCCAGATTGACCAAACCCCGGCAAGAATTACGCAAGCAATTGCAGAGTGCTTAAATCACAAGCCTTTCAGGTTTTCTTAGTACCGTTCGGGCATAACTAATAATTTTCAAACAAGTCATTATATTGTAACCTAATTTGATCTGCCCTTATTTCATCTATTTCTAAGTCTCCATGTTCACTAACGTAATAAATTCCAGTTTCATAACATTCTGCTATGGTTCGCATCATATTAGCAAGACTCGTGTATTTAATAATAGGTTCTCCTCCGCCCATAAGCTTATGTAATACCTGCGACACTTCTATATTATTTTCGTCACTAATTATACAAATATATTCTTTATCAAAAGAGAAAATAGGTAACCATTTATTATTCCATATTTCAGCAGGATCAACCCAGTTCTGCTCTGAAAATTTATGAGCATATTTAATTAATTTATAATATTCCTCTATTGCAAATTCGAGAGAATTAAATGTATAGGGTGGGTAAAAAATAGCGAAATTTTCATCTCCATAAGTTACACCATTACGCCATTGATAAAGTTCATAAAACTCTTCAGATAGCACCAATGGTAAATTTTGAACTTTTTCTTGAATTTGCAAACGTGTTAAACCAGGCTGTAAAGATGAAGCAAACGATGGTTGATTAAGCTGCAACCAAACTAATATACGTTCAAGATATTGAGTCAAAGTTAGCATAAAGTAACCTCTAGGATTTTAGATGAATTTTCTAAGTTAATATCAAAATTATCATCTATAAAGCTTCTGGGGTTGGAGTGTTGGGCGTATATTTAATTTTGTTAATTTTTTCCTATTTTCTACACCCAGCCATAGTGAGAGTTTCACATTTTCTTAGTAACATTGAGTGTTATCTGTAATAGGTAGGGAAATGACAAATTCTGTTCCCTGTCCTAACACAGAATTAACTGCAATTGTGCCGCCATGTTTTTCTTCAACAATTTGGCGGGCGATCGCCAGTCCTAATCCTGTACCTTTATTGACTTCTTTGGTAGTAAATAAATGGTCAAATATGTGTACTTTTACATCTTCGCTTATGCCTTTGCCATTATCTGCAATAGAAATTTTGAGATAGTAATTTTCAATAGTAGTTTTTACAATAATTTTGTGAGGATTTAATTTAATTTCCTCAAAACTATGTCCGATACTTGACTCATCTAAAGCATCAATAGCATTGGCAAGAATATTCATAAATACCTGATTTAATTGTCCAGGAAAACACGCTATTGGTTGTAAATTTTCGTAATCTGTAACCATGATAATTTCTGGACGCTTTTCGTTAGCTTTGAGACGATGTTTGAGAATTAAAATTGTACTATCAATGCCTTCATTAATGTTAAATAAAACTTTATAAGTCTGATCAGCACGAGAGAAAGTTCTTAAACTAGTACTAATATTTTTTAATCTCTCACAAGCAATTAGCATTGCATCAAGTATTTTTGGCAAGTCTTCTAAGCTATAATTTAAATCAATTTCTTCAGCATGATTAAGAATTTCATCTTGAGGATTTGGTAGAGCTTGTTGATATAGTTGCAGGTGCGTGCTGATATCAGCCAAGATGGGTTTAGCTTGTTGGAGACTAGCCCAAATAAAGCCAAGAGGATTGTTCATTTCATGGGCAACACCTGCGACCAAGTTACCTAATGCAGACATTTTCTCTTGTTGCACCATTTGTAATTGGGCTTGTTGCAGTTCTTGTAGAGCTTTTTCTAGTTCTTGAGATTTTTGCTGTATTGCAACTTCAGCTTGTTTGCGTTCACGAAGTGCAGCTTGCTGTTCGCTAATATCAATCACAATACCATCCCAAACCATTTCACCATTTTCGCTAATTTCTGGTCGGGAAGCGGCTTTTACCCACTTAATAGTCCCATTGGGTGTAATAATTCGCCACTCATGTTGAAATGGGGTGAGATTCTGCGCTGATTCCATAGTGGCACGAAAGGCCTCAGCTTGATCGTCAGGATGTTCAAAATCACGCAGACTATATTTCCCTGATAGTATATCTTCTGCGGCCACTTCGTAGAGAGTTTGACACCCAGAACTCACATAAGACACGGAAGATGAACCATCAGCTTGAATCCGAATTTGATAAATCAATCCTGGAATATTATCTGCGAGTTTCTGAAAGCGATTTTCACTCAGGCGTAACTTGTCTAGAGATTGTTCTAATTGTTGAGCATAAATTTGAGAATCTTCATAAAGTCGGGCATTTTCTAGAGAAATCGCCGCTTGAGTACAAAGAAAGTTGAGAATGAGAATGCGATCGCTAGTAAACACTCCACTAGTAGAGCGATTCTTTAAATACAAAATGCCAATTAAATCACCTTGATTGAGAATCGGTAAGCACAATAGACTTTTTGGTTGTCGTTGCTGTAAATACTCATCAATTACAGGTAAATCTGTTTGCAGTTCATCAATTACCAGAATTTCTTGGGTGTTTTTCACATATTGAATAAATTTCACAGGTAAATTTGGATTGTTCTCTAAAGGTTCACAAAAAAGTTCGGTGTTATCTGGTGTCGCAATTGCTCTGACAAAAAATTCTCCTTGATGATTAGGCAATATTAAGGCGCAGCGATCGCCCCCAGAATGTTGCAAAATAATCTGAGTTAGTTGGTGCAGTAGTTCATCCAGTTGAATTGTGCCAGAAATGGCTTGAGAAGCTTTCAAGATAGCAGCAAAATCAAAGGCAACATTGATACGACTTTGCTCTTGGGAACTATGAACTGAGACATGGGGAGTAACGTTCACTGATAATGTTTCCAGTACATTCAGCGATTGTGATTTCTGCTGGACAATGGGTTGCAGTAAATTGGCGTAGCGGTTTTCCAGATCCTTAATTTTGGCTTGGCTACCCCAACGCGCATAACAGTAATACGCCTCCTGCATATAACCTGCGGCCACTTTCTCTTTGCCCCAATTCAGGTAAAGTTTTGCAGCCAGTTCATTACTAAGTGCTTCTTCTTGTAGATAACCGTGGGTTTTGGCTCCAGCAATAGCCAAATCATAATGTGCCATTGCATCATAATATTGACCTAAAACTCGACAACGTTCGGCGGCTAATAGTTGCCAGCGATGTTGATGATTAAAAGGGGCAAAAGTTGCCCAGTTTTGCAATTTTTCTTGATGAGCATTGACTCGCTCAATAATTATTGATTGTTGTTCAGTATTTGCTGTTTCATACTGTTCTAAATGAATTAAAGCATCATAAAAAACCCAAACAACTATCATCAAACTGCCACTACTAGCATCACTATATTTTTCTGCTAAGGTTGTTTGTTGTGCAGCTAGTTCATATTTTTCAAACAAATAACAGAGAAATGCTTGATGCAAATAAATATAAAATAAACCTAATCGGTCACTCAAAGCTTGTAAACTGGGTAAAACTTCGCTCACATTCAAAACTGTACCTTGTAGAAGATAAGGAACTTCCGCCTCACCCAATAAATTGAGAATTGCTTGCTGACAACACTCATAATATTTTAATGATGCCTTTTGCTTGATTTGACTGATGACTTGGCGATAAAGCTGCATTTCCTCAGCCAAATCAATTAATTCTCGACCACTCCAATAGCTGTACTTGGCGTATAAAACTAAGTTTAAGGCTACGCATTCCCAGTCTCCTGTTTCTAAACCAATTTGATAACCTTCCAACAAAGATGGAATAATATTTTGCAGAGGTTCTTTCCAGTGCCGAATAAAACTGTTAATAATAAAGTAAGCTCGGCTTTTAAAGGCGTTAATCTGGAATTTTTCTAGTAACTTTAATGAAAGTTGTCCAAATTCATAGCCAGCGTGAATATCTCCCATAAAACTACAGAGAATTAATCCGTAGTCTGCATAAGAAAAAATCGCAATAGACGAATTACCAAACTCGATAGACATCTGCACTTGTTTGAAGGTGATGAGTGGTAATAGTGCAGGTGCAGCAACGTAAACGGAAGACACCAATTTGGTCATGATTTGCATTGCTGCGAGTTGATGCGGGTCGTTCATCGCTGGCAAATCTAGAAAACTTAAGGGTGTGCGTTCCTGCCATAGCTGCCGTGTATACTGGGCTGCTGCGCCAATATCTGCTACAGTTGGCTGTTCAGGAAATTCCACATCCAGTAATTTCAACACCTGCAACCCAGTTTCTACCACTTCGGCAAATTTACCTTGAGAACGGAATGCCATCATTCGAGTTTCATGGACTTTGATAGTGTCGAGCAAAGAAGTCGCAGATTGCAATATGATGTCACCCCAAGCTGCCAACTTGTCAAAGTCGGTATTTAGACAAGCTGCTTCGAGACGCTGGTGATGCAGATTTAAGTTAAGTTTGTAGTTTGTTGTCCAAGGATCAGCAGGAAGTAAATCAATGCCTTGGGTAAAATAATTGACGGCTGCATTATATGCGATCGCACTTTTAGCTTTGCATCCCGCTATGAAATTCAGTTGGGCTAACTCTAGTTTTTCATCAGGCTGAGTAATTAAATCAATGCCTTTATTCAGGTGATTGATAATTTCAAATATATGTTTATCTAGTTGAGTTGCTGGTGTATTGGCATACAGTAATTTACCAATCGCCAAATGAGTTGCTTGTCGCTGATCGGCTGCAATTAGTTTATAAGCGGCTTGTTGAATGCGATCGTGCAGAAAGCGATAAGTCAAATTCACAAAATCATCATCAATATTTTTCTGGGAATTAGTTTGTGCTTCACTCTCTGTCTGAAAGAATTTGTAAGTTTGGCTAGTTGGCAAAATCAAACCTTCTTGCAAAGCTTTCCATAATGCGGTTGCAGTAGCCGTGACAGACTGCTGAGAAACTATAGCTAAAGTGTTTAAATCAAAAGCATTACCAATACAAGCAGCTAACTGCAAAACATTTTGCGTTGCTTCAGGTAACTTCTGCAACTGTTTGGCGACAAATTTCACGACATCATCAGTAAGAGATAAAGACTGAATTTGGGTAATATCACATTCCCAATAACCTTGCTGATGATTAAATGTAATTTCCCCATCTTCATATAACGCCTTGAGAAACTGGGTAATAAAAAACGGATTACCTTGAGTTTTACGCTCAATTAATTTTGTCAGAGGTTGCGCTCGCTCGGTTTTACAACGTAAAGTATCAGCTACTAACTGATTGGTATCCTGCTCCATCAGGGGTGCTAGAGTAATAGTATTAATCGTCGTCCCAACTTTCTTCATCTCCTCCACCATCAACATTAACGGATGTGAGGGCGACACTTCATTATTCCGATAAGCACCCAACAACAACAGATAGTTTTTCTCCTCCATCAACAGTTTAATTAACCCAAAAGAAGCCAAATCTGCCCACTGTAAATCATCCAAAAATATCACCAGTGGATGTTCCACTGTCGTCAACACCGCAATAAACTTTTGAAACAGCAAATTAAACCGATTTTGTGCCGCAGTTCCCGATAGTGACGGTGCTGGGGGTTGTTTACCAATCACTCGTTCTAGTTCGGGAATTACCTCAATCAAAACTTGTCCATTTTCTCCTACCACTTCTAAAATTTGACTGCGCCACTGTACCAATTTTGCATCCGATTCTGATAACAATTGCCCCATTAAATCTCGCAAAGCCTGGACAAAGGCACTGAAGGGAATATTGCGATTGAATTGGTCAAATTTACCTTTGATAAAATAGCCTTGTTGTCGGGTAATTGGTTTGTGGACTTCATTAATGACAGCGGTTTTCCCAATCCCGGAAAATCCCGCTACTAACATCATTTCTGATGTGCCATTGACGACGCGCTCAAAGGCTTGTAATAAGCGATTAACTTCGGTTTCTCTACCATATAGTTTTTCGGGAATTAAGAAGCGATCGCAAACATCCCGTTCAGCGATGAGAAAATCTGTAATTACTCCTGTATCTTGGAGTTGCGCTAAACAAAGTTCTAAATCATGCTTTAATCCCAAAGCACTTTGATATCTATCCTCGGCATTTTTCGCCATTAATTTCAACACAATATCTGAAAGCACTTGGGGAATTTCTTTCCTGTTCCCGATTACTGTTGGCATTTTCGCTAAATGACAATGCACCAACTCCATTGGGTCAGTGCTATTAAATGGTAATTCTCCGGTTAACAATTCATAGAATGTCACTCCCAAAGAATAATAATCACTCCGGTAGTCAATGGCGCGGTTCATTCTCCCGGTTTGTTCTGGGGAGATATAAGCTAAAGTTCCTTCCAAAACATTGGGATTTTTGATTTCTTGGGTTTCTTTTGGTAGTAATGAAGCGATGCTAAAATCAATTATTTGGATTTGTTTTGTTTGGGGATGAATTAAGATATTTGCGGGTTTAATATCTTTATGAATCACTCGATTTTGATGTAATTCATGGAGACTGGTGGTTAGTTGAAGGGCAATACTCAAAAATTCTGTCAGGGAGAGGGGATGAGTTTGCATATATTCGCGTAATGCGATTCCTCCTGTATCTGCCATCACCAGAATATAACTGTTGCTATATGTTTCTAATGATAATGGCTGAATAATGCCGACAATGTTGAGATTTTTGCTAATGGTGTATTGATTGCGGAGTTGCAGTAGTTCTTGAAAGGTAGGGTATTCTGAGGTTAATAGCTTGATGACGACTGGAAGTTGATCTGATTCGCGGATAGCCCGATATACTTGGGTTCTGGAGCCTGCGTACAGCTGCGAGCTTATTTTATATCCGGGAATGATGGGGGTAGTGTTTACTGTCACCATCTATACGTACCTCATAGCACAAGTTGGTTTTTGCTGTTCCTCAACAAGCAGTGCAGAGCTTGTCTGGACTTTGTTAGTATTCCCACCAACTAGATATTGATTAACGGTATGCACAGAGATGATGTACACACAAAAGATGGTTGTGGAGATTGGCTATGAGGGTATAAAGGTTTTAAACACATACACCCTCATACCCTTCTTTAAGGATTAAACATTACCCAGGAGGCCAAGCCATTGGTCTTCCTCCTAAAATATGCAGATGTAAATGGAAGACAGTTTGACCAGCATCAGCATCGGTATTGATGACAACACGATAACCATTTGTTAAACCAGCTTCTGCGGCTACACGCTTGGCGGTTAATAATAGATGTCCTAACAAAGCTGCATCTTGAGTTTCCGCCTCAGCTAATTTAGCTAGGGGTTTTTTGGGAATGACGAGGATATGAACTGGCGCTTGCGGATTAACATCTGTAAACGCTAAAGCTAAATCATCCTCATAAACGATATTGGCGGGAATTTCCCGACGAATAATCTTACTAAAAATTGTGTCTTGATTAGTCATTGGTCATTTGTTATTTGTCATTTGCCAATTGTCAATAATAAGACGGACGGATGACTAATGACTAAGGAATAAAATAATGCTGGCGAGAGTCTGGAGTGCATCAATTGTTGGTATCGATGCGGTAAAAGTGGGGGTGGAAGTCGATGTATCGGGGGGATTACCAGGAATTATTGTCTTGGGGCTTCCAGATAGCGCGGTTCAGGAATCGAAAGAGAGGGTGAAGGCTACCTTAAAAAATGCTGGTTTTGCTTTTCCGATGCGGAAAATCGTGATTAACTTGACTCCGGCTGATTTACGCAAGGAAGGCCCTTGTTTTGATTTGCCGATTAGTGTGGGTATTTTGGCGGCTTCTGAGCAAATTAATGCTGATTTATTGGGAGATTATCTATTCTTAGGTGAAGTTTCACTAGATGGGAGTCTGCGCCCGGTGGCTGGGGTTTTACCCATCGCTGCTACTGCCCAAAAAATGGGAATTACGGGTTTAGTTGTCCCGGCTGACAATGCCCAAGAAGCGGCTGTAGTAAAAGGATTGGCTGTTTATGGTTGTCAAAGTATATCGGAAGTAGTTGATTTATTAAATAATCCTGGACGTTACCAACCTGTAAAGATACATGATGTAGTTGAGGCAGTACAAGTCTCTTATTCTAATGCAGATTTACATGATGTTAAAGGACAAGCTCATGGTCGGCGTGCTTTAGAAATTGCGGCTGCTGGCGGACATAATTTGATATTTGTCGGCCCTCCAGGTAGCGGGAAAACGATGTTAGCTAGACGCTTATCTGGAATTTTACCACCGCTGGAATTTTCTGAAGCTTTGGAAGTAACTCGGATTCATTCTGTCGCTGGATTATTAAAAAATCGTGGTTCTTTAGTGCGCGATCGCCCTTTTCGCAGTCCTCACCATTCTGCATCTGGCCCTTCTTTGGTTGGTGGTGGTAGTTTTCCCCGTCCTGGGGAAATCTCGTTATCTCATCGCGGTATACTTTTTCTCGATGAACTCACGGAATTTAAACGGGATGTTTTAGAATTTCTGCGTCAGCCTTTAGAAGATGGCTATGTCACCATTTCTCGCACAAAACAATCTGTTGTTTTTCCCGCACAATTTACTTTAGTGGCGAGTACTAATCCCTGTCCTTGCGGTTACTACGGCGATACTATTCAACAGTGTACCTGTTCGCCCAGACAAAGAGAACAATATTGGGCAAAGCTTTCTGGGCCGTTGATGGATAGAATTGATTTGCAGGTGGCGGTGAATCGCCTCAAACCAGAAGAAATTACCCAACAACCCACAGGAGAGTCATCAAAATCTGTGCGGGAGAGAGTTCAACAAGCACGCGATCGCAGTATTCATCGCTTCCAATCAGAAACAAGTCTGCGGTGTAATGCTCAAATGCAAAGCCGACATCTGCCACTATGGTGCAAGTTAGATGATGCTAGTCGTTCTTTATTAGAAGCAGCAATCAATAAATTAGGTTTATCAGCGAGGGCGAGCGATCGCATTCTCAAAGTTGCCCGCACTATTGCAGATTTAGCCGGAGAAGACGACTTACAATCTCATCATGTGGCCGAAGCTATTCAGTATCGTACCATCGATAGAATGTTGTGAAAAGTTTCCGTATAAATAAATTCTATCTTGAGAAAGCTGCACAAACCCCTTTAGGAAGATGTCGCTATTTATAAAATCAGTATCAAATATATCAAGGAAGAAAGCGATATCCTCCAACAAGGAGACTAAGTAAATGAATTTTCAGGCAATTGTGGGGCTGTTTCAAGAAACTTTTCAGGAATGGAGTGAAGATAAAGCTTCGCGTTTAGCCGCAGCATTAGCTTATTACACGATTTTTTCCATCGCACCGTTGTTGATTATTGTCATTGCGATCGCTGGTGCAGTATTTGGCGAAGAGGCTGCTAGAGGTGAAATTGTCCGGCAAATTCAAGGTTTAGTCGGGCCAGATGGAGCTAAGTTTATCGAAATCGCCATTCGCAACGCCAGCCAACCAAAAACAGGTGCGATCGCCTCAGTAATTAGTATTTTACTCTTACTTTTAGGTGCTACAGGCTTATTTACTGAACTTCAAGACGCTCTGAATACAATTTGGGAAGTCAAACCAAAACCCGGACGGGCGATGAAAAATGTTGTACGTCAGCGTGCTTTATCTTTTGCGATGATTTTGGGTATTGGTTTTTTACTATTAGTCACACTGGTTATTAGTACAGCTTTAACGGCAGTAGTGGGTTATTTTAGCAACTTACTCCCTGGTGTAGATGTTATTTGGCAAGTTGTTAACTTTATTCTTTCTTTTGCGATTACGACAATATTATTTGGACTAATTTTCAAAGTTTTACCAGATGCCAAAATTACCTGGAATGATGTGTTAATTGGTGCTGTCATTACCTCCCTATTGTTTTCTTTGGGTAGATATTTATTAGGTCAATATCTTGGTAATAGCAGTTTTGGTTCAACTTACGGTGCAGCTGGTTCACTAGTAGTAATTCTTGCTTGGGTTTATTATGCCGCCCAAATTCTGTTTTTTGGCGCAGAATTTACGCAAGTTTACGCCAGAAGATATGGTAGCGGTATTCGACCGACACGCAATGCTATACCCATGAATAATAATGGTCAATCAAAACGCATCAACAGCGATCGCAGATAAATATCACAAAGTGCTGAGTACGCAAAAATGGACAAATGGTTTTATATTGATTGGCCAGCAATTTTTATTCCTAGTATTAGCATTTTAGAATTAATTATTCGGGGTTCTCTAGTTTATCTGGCGTTGTTCTCAGTCTTACGTTTTCTTCCTAGCCGACAGATAGGAACATTAGGAATCACAGATTTACTAGTAGTTGTATTGTTTGCTGAAGCAGCCCAAAATGCAATGGCAAGTCACTATACATCAATTACCGAAGGTGGCATTCTAGTAGGCACAGTGATTTTTTGGAGTTACTTTCTCAACTGGTTAGGTTATAAATTGCCAAAATTTCAACGCTTTCTCAATCCTCCACCGCTGCTGTTGGTCAAAAATGGACAAATGATTGACCGACATCTTAAAAAAGCACTGATTACAGAAGATGAGTTGATGAGTAAGTTACGCCAACAAGGAGTGGAATTTTTAGCTGAGGTTAAATTAGCCTACATGGAATCTGATGGCGGTATCAGTATCATCACTTCAGACACAGCAACTCTTTCTCCAGCTAAACAAAAAGTACTATAGGACTAATATTTGATTTCTGAAATGTACGTAGGATGTGTTAGCGACAGCGTAACGCATCTACCGCAAAGTTTTCGGTACGTTACGGCTTACGCCTAACACACCCTACTGGCTGTAACCTATTCCCTTCTTCTTGTATATCTAGGCTAATTAAACTGTAAAATATGACAGTTGTATTCTGCCGCGAACGTTGATTGAGCGTTATACCTTGCCCGAAATGGGCAACCTGTGGACTGAATTTTATAAATTCCAAACCTGGCTTCAAGTAGAAATTGCAGCTTGTGAAGCCCAAGCTGAACTGGGTTACATTCCCGCTGATGCCGTTGTGGAAATCAAAGCTAAGGCTAATTTTGAGCCTAAGCGGATTCTAGAAATTGAAGCGGAAGTCCGTCATGATGTCATCGCTTTCTTGACAAACGTCAATGAATATGTAGGTGAGGCTGGACGTTATATTCACTTAGGTTTAACCAGTTCAGATGTATTAGATACCGCTTTAGCACTGCAACTGGTTGCCAGTTTGGATGTCATATCCCAACGACTGGCAGATTTGATTGAGGCAATTCGCCAAAAAGCACGGGAACATAAAAATACCGTGATGATTGGGCGATCGCATGGTATCCACGCCGAACCCATCACCTTTGGTTTTAAGTTGGCTGGGTGGTTGGCGGAAGTATTGCGTCATCAAGAAAGGCTGAAAACTCTCCGGGAAACCATTGCTGTAGGCAAGATTTCTGGTGCGGTGGGAACTTACGCCAACATTGAACCCCGTGTGGAAGCGATCGCCTGTGAAAAACTCGGACTCAAACCGGATACAGCTTCCACACAAGTAATTTCCCGCGATCGCCACGCCGATTATGTGCAGCAATTGGCATTATTGGCAGCATCCATTGAACGTTTTGCTGTGGAAATTCGCAACTTGCAAAAAACAGACGTTTTGGAAGTTGAAGAATTCTTCGCCAAAGGCCAAAAAGGTTCTAGTGCAATGCCTCACAAGCGCAATCCCATCCGTTCTGAAAGATTAACGGGAATGGCGCGTTTGGTGAGAAGCCATGCAGGTGCAACTTTAGAAAACGTGGCTTTGTGGCATGAACGGGACATTTCCCATAGTTCTGTAGAACGGGTAGTTTTGCCAGATGCGTGTATTTTGACGCACTTTATGTTAGTGGAAATCACCGAATTGGTGACAAATCTGCTGGTGTATCCTGAGAACATGGCGCGAAATCTCAACTGTTATGGCGGTGTAGTCTTCAGCCAAAGAGTGCTACTCACCTTAATAGACAAAGGTTTAAATCGGGAAGAAGCTTATGCGATCGTGCAACAAAGCGCCCACGCTGCTTGGAATCAGCCAGAAGGAAATTTTCACGATTTGATTAGTCAAGATCCGCGAGTTACAGCCAAACTCTCACCCGCAGAAATTGAAAAGTGTTTTGATCCGCAGCACCATCTCCAGCACTTGGATGAAGTTTACAAGCGCTTGGATATTTAATTTTTCCCCTGCTTTTGGCTACCGTGTATACACAGCGAAAAATCAAAGGTTTTGGGAAGGGTGTACTTGGACTGCGTTCAAGACACGCGCAGTAACCAGGGTGTAGGGGTATAAGAGTGTACTTATTCAAAACCCTTATACCCTCTACCGTTCGGCTGAGGCTCACGGCGAAGCCCTTTCATATCATGTCCGGCAAATCAGTTATGGTTCGGTAAATCTGTGCAGAAACGACAAAACCCTCTCCTCTGCTCCTCTGCACCCCTGCACCCCTGCTCCTCTGCACCCCTGCGGCCTTCATGATAAGTCTTTCACCGGACACGATATCACCCCCACACCCAGTCTCCATAGACAATCATTGCTAAATAATGTCTCTATGTGCTGGAATTTTTATTAGCCCTGGGTAATATAAGTAACAAATACTTATTTACAATTGCCCTAATGGTTGAAATATTTGCCATACTTTCTGCTTCTGCGGCAGCAGGGTTAAGAATAGGCATACCCCTATTAATTATCGGACTGTTGCAGGGCAGCAACTTATGGTCGCAGACTCCGATTTTATCTCACATTTCCCCGCATATTTTGTTAGTTGTTCTCACCAGTTGGTCATTATTAGAATTCTTTGGTAGCAAAAGATTGCTGGGACAAAGAGTAATACAAGTAGTTGAGTTATTTTTATCTCCACTGGTGGGGGCAATTATGGGTTTAGCTGTTGCTTCCGCCACCGCCACACCTGAGTGGTTAATTGCTTTAACGGCGGGATTATTAGCATTCGTATTACAAATTGTGCAAGTTGGTTGGTTTTATCGCTTGCGCGGCTTACCTTTGTGGGCAACTTTTTTGCAAGATACTCTCTGCATTGCTTTAGTGTTATTTGCCTTTGGTGCGCCTTGGCAAGGGGGATTAATTGCTTTAATATTGCTGTGGTTTGCAGTGCGTAGTGCTAAACAATGGTATGACTGGCGTTATCAAAAGAAAAGTATTTATTAATCTAATAATATTACAACAGAATTCAGAATTTACAATAATAGGCTTGATATAGTAATCATATTTCATTTTTGAAAAGTAGAAACGTTGCATAATAACGTTTCTACTTTTTTTATGAATGTTTAACCCAAAAATTAATATACCTGAACTTGGGCTAAACCATAGGGAACTTCTCTAGATAAACCGATATGTCCGCCAGAAATGTCATAGTAAACAAAGCTTCTATTAGGAAAAGCATTGGCAAAATCAATATTCCTAAAAGCAATATTGAGATTAGTGCCAGGAGGTATAGGTTGAGAGAAGTTAATTCTAATTTTGCGGTCATCTTCTCTGGTGATGCTAGTATCAACACGCCGACCAGATTGATCAGTTACATCGATATTGTCACTAACTTTAATAGCATCTGAAGGTCTAACTATTAAGTAAGACAGCGGTTGCATTCCTGTGTAGACACTAATTGTGTGAGTATTATCGTACCCACTTGTACTGCTAATTCGCGGAGCAGTGCTATTGTAAGATATGTCTTGTCGTTGAGCTTGAGCCGGAAGACAAGTAGCAGCGATCGCTAAACTCACGCTAGACAACAAAATTAATCTTTTCATTCCGAACCTCCAAATAATTGAATACAACAACAAACAGAAAATTACTACCTAACTTTAAGTTAAGTATCTTTTTTTGATGAGCAATAGTTAATGAGATTTACCAAGCAGAGAATGAATAAATTTTGTTTAATTAATTTTTAGATTAAAAATATTTAAACAAAATGACTTCTCGCTAAGGGGATATTACCTTTATCATTCTGAGGTTTGAACTGTAGGTAAAATACTTAGGGAATAAAGTTAGAGAAATTCTAGTTTAAATAATACTCTTAGAGGATGAAAAAATGTATTTTTATTTATATGTGGACTAGCAATAAGGTTAAGTATAAATATTGTAAACCTAAGTTTTTGACTGCACTTAATTAATGAGTTAGCTAAGGCTTGCACTTCCTCGAATCTCAGTGTTCGGAGGTAGAGCGTCTGCGCCAACGCATCATCCAATTCGGTGCATTACGGCTAATTTCTCATTTTTTCAAGGCTCAAATCTTTACTTAGCCGTCAAACACCCTACAGAATTTAACTAAGCAGAATATTTGATGAATGTGAGTCTCTATAAACAAAACCTGCTCTAATGGTTTATAGACAAAAATACCCTCCCAGTGATAGGGTTGTCAGTTGCTCAAGCTAAACACTGTAGTTATCTAGGTAGTTTTGCATGGTACTGGATATCTCTTCTTTGCCGTTGGCATTTCAATTTACTTCCCCAGGCCCGATTTTGGTGAAAATTGGCCCATTAACTATCCGCTGGTATGGCTTGTTGATTGCTACGGCGGTGTTAGTGGGTGTCAGCCTGTCTCAGTACTTGGCAAAACGCCGTAATGTTAATCCAGAGTTGCTGAGTGATTTGTCAATTTGGCTGGTAATTGGGGCAATTCCCGCAGCACGACTATATTATGTTTTGTTTGAATGGGCTGAATACGTCAAGCGTCCAGAAAAAATTATCGCTATTTGGGAAGGTGGTATTGCTATTCATGGCGCAATTATCGGTGGAACAATAGCCGCTTTAACTTTTGCCAAACTCAAACGGGTTTCTTTTTGGCAATTAGCAGATTTAGTTGCACCTTCCCTGATTTTAGGACAGGCGATCGGGCGATGGGGCAATTTCTTTAACTCGGAAGCTTTTGGTAGTCCGACTAATTTACCTTGGAGATTATATATTCCCCCAGAACGCCGCCCTTCTGGATTAGAAAGTTTTGAATATTTCCATCCCACCTTTTTGTATGAATCACTGTGGGACTTAATGGTGTTTGCCTTGCTGTTAAATTTATTTTTGCGAGGTGTGTCTGGTAAGCTACGCCTAAAAGCAGGCACTTTAATTATGGTTTACTTAACAGCCTACAGCACAGGTCGCTTTTGGATTGAAGGTTTACGCACTGATAGTTTAATGCTGGGGCCGCTGAGAATAGCCCAAGTCGTAAGTTTAACAGGCATTCTCGCTGGTTTAGCTGGTTTAGCTTGGTTGTATTATCGTAAACGCCCTTTACCTGATGTGGTTGCAACTGAATAAGTAAAAAGTAAAAAGTAAAAAGGTAAAAATTTTGAATTTTGCTTTTTGCCTTTTGGCTTCTTGATTGACCAAAAATAAAAAATGCCCCAGATTTGATTCTAGGGCTTAACCAGGGTGCATCTACCATTCCACTCTTCTATAGTTAGAGGGTTAATCCGGAAGGATACTGAGAAAATGCCAAAAAATTTTTTGGAGAATTTTTTCGTTACGGGTAAATACGGAGAAATAATATAAGTTTTTTGTATGGAAACTCAGCTAAATTCTGTAAAAGCAACCGTTTATATTGTGGGTGCTGGGCCTGGAGACCCTGATTTATTAACTGTTAAAGCGCAAAAACTCCTCTCTAGGGCGGATGTAATTTTATTTGCTGATGCTTTAGTTCCTGAACAAATCTTAAATCTGTGCCGACCGGATGCGGAAATTATTCCGACTGCGGATAAGACTTTAGAAGAGATTGTAGCGTTGATGGTGGAACGAGTGCGATCGCAACAAAAATCTCTGGTTCGTCTCCACTCTGGCGACCCCAGTCTCTACAGTGCGGTTCACGAACAAATGCAAATGCTGGCTGAGGCTGAAATTCCTTTTGAAGTCGTCCCAGGAATTAGCGCTTTTCAAGCAGCCGCAGCCAAACTCAAGGTAGAATTAACAGTCCCCGATTTAGTTCAAACTATCATCCTCACTCGCATCAGCGGGCGTACCGAAGTCCCAACTACAGAAGAATTAGCCAGCCTCGCCGCCCATCAAGCGAGTTTGTGCTTGTATTTAAGTGCGCGTCATGTCGAAAATGCCCAAGCTAAATTACTCGAACATTACCCAGATGAAACCCCAGTGGCGATTTGCTTTCGTCTATGCTGGCCTGATGAAAAAATCAGGGTTGTTCCCCTCACCCGAATGGCGGAATGCACTCATCAAGAAAATCTTATTCGCACCACACTTTATATAATTAGTCCGGCACTGAAAGCAGCAAATGGGCGATCGCACTTATATAATCCTGAATATCATCATTTATTTCGGACTTAATTATTTATCACTTTCCCCATCTTTGCGTTCTCTGCGCCTCTGGGGTTAGATAAACTGAACAATGTAAATAAAATCAAACAGTCTAATTCGGTACTATGCCATTAATTAAAGTACAAACTTCTGTATCTGCACCTGCAAAACCTGAAGTTGAGACAATGCTGAAGAGTTTGTCAGGAAAGTTAGCCAAACATTTAGGTAAACCCGAATCTTATGTGATGACAGCCTTTGAGGCCGATATCCCCATGACTTTTGGAGGAACCACAGACCCTGTTTGTTACATCGAAATTAAAAGTATTGGGATGATGAAGCCTAACCAAACTGAAGCAATGAGTCAAGATTTTTGTCGGCAGATTAATCAAGCTTTAGGTATACCACAAAATCGAATTTATATTGAATTTGCTGATGCTACAGGTGCAATGTGGGGCTGGAATAGCACAACATTTGGTTAGTTTGACATAGCTTTATTTCAATACGGATTTAAGATTACTGACACCTACGGGAATACTACTTATGATGTATCTCCTGTGGTGTTTCTAAGATGAATACTTTTATCTTTGCTGCTATTCCTGGGTATGAAATTCTGGAAAAAATTCCTGACTGTCCCAGAACAAGAGTTTATCGTAATCAACAAAAGCAAACCAAACTCCAGTTGTTATCAAAATTATGCTATAAACTTGATCAAATTTCTTTATTTCTAGAACATAACCGCCAAGCATGAGGCGGTAAATTATGATGTTGGCGAAATTGACGCGAGAAATGACAAACATGTTGATAGCCTAATAGTTTGGCAATTTGCTCAACAGTCTCATCAGTATTTTGCAGTAGAGAACGAGCTTCCACCATCCGCCGTTTCACAATCCAGTTATTGACAGTTTCGCCTGTTTGTTTGGCTACTCGATTAGTTAAATATGCAGGTGAATAACCAACCGCCTCAGCCACATCACACAGTGTAATTCCTTGGCGAAAATAAGCTTCAATAAAGTCAAAAACCTCTTTTAATTGTGGTACAGAAGGAAAAATTGACTGAGGATTATACGAGTCTGGGGAATTTTCTTCTATTGATGTTGAGGTTTTTTCTTGTATATCTTTGCATAAGTTTTTCAACGAGGCTTGCTTTTGAAGACGAATTGCGATCGCTCTCAGCAATTCATCTAGTGTAGAAGGTTTGGTAATATAATCATCTGCACCTAATTCCATACCTTTGCGAATATCTGACCTCCTGTCGCTACCAGACAGAAAAATGAAAGGAATCGCTGCTGTTAAAGGATTTTGGTTGAGCGCATGAATAACACTATAACCATCCATATAAGGCATCATAATATCGCAAACCACCAGATCAGGTAAATTTTCTTTAGCTTTTTGAATACCCACTAAACCATTTTCAGCACCTATCGCATCAAAACCTTCTAGCTTCAGACCCTTTAAATAAAGAGTGCGGGTTACACTATCATCTTCAATAACGAGAATTGTTTTTGATGATTTGGCAATCATTGTTCTGTTAGTAAAATTGTTGACAGTAAGTATTTCGTCACTTCTTTGCTGAGTCTCTAACAGGGACACAATTAATTACTCCTAAGTTCTTTTGTAGTTCCAAGTTATGAATTTTGAGTTGCAAGACTCAACACTCATAACTCGGAACTTTGATAATTTTGTTTGATAAATGGCAGCATGACATTAAAGGTAGTACCTAAGCCAACTTCACTTTCTACAGTGATTTGACCACCATGCAAATCTACTAAACTTTTAACAATTGCTAACCCTAATCCAGTACCAGGAATACTATCAATATTGCTACCACGATAAAACGGTTCTAGTACCCGTTCTTGCTCTACGGATGGGATACCTATTCCTTGATCTATTACTTGAAATATTATTTCTTCTCTGTTATGAGAAAGTGTCAAATTAATTATACCCCCAGATGGAGAATATTTAATGGCATTATCTAGCAAATTCTTGAGAATTGCCTCTAATATTTTTTTATCCATATAAACTTGCAGATGTCTATTTTGACAGGTGAAATTTATTGTATTCGACAGATTACTCATCTGCATTTGTGCTACTAAATTATTGCATAATTTAACTAATTCTAGTGATTCTGGTTCAAATTTTAGTTTTGTTGCTTCTGCTTTAGCATAGAACAAAATTTCATCTAACATCTGGCTCAGTTGCTCGATAGAAAGTTGAATTTGTTCGAGTAGAGGTTGAATTGTTTGTGCTGTTTGTTGATCAACATATCGCTTGAGCAAGTTATTAGAAAATGAAACAACATTCAATGGATTGCGGAGTTGGTGGCAAACCATAGACAGAAAACGCGCTCTCAAATCACTCAGTTGTTTTGCTTGTTCTAAAGCCTTATTAAGTTCCGATTCTGCATTTTTATAATCAGTAATATCAATCCCAGCAATCATTTCAACTTCTTGACCTTGAAAATCAAGTTTTCCATCAAGTCTGGCTATTGCACAAGCCAGCCAGCGTTCTGTACCGTTTTTGGTGAGGATACTTATCTCTTGGTATTCAAAGTTATTCACCTCTCTTGATTTAACTAACTGTCTGTGTTTTTTACTTTTGATTATTTGGCGAATATCAAAACCATTTAATAGTTCTGATTTGGTGTAGCCTGTTAATATTTCTACTGCTGGATTAACATAACAAATTCGTGTACCTTGAATCAAAAAAGTACTTGCATCTGTTATTTCTGCTAAAGTCCGAAATCTAGCTTCGTTTATCCGTAATGCTGCTTCAGCTTGTTTCGATTCAGTAATATCCCAAACACTCCACACTCTACCAGTAATTTTTCCTTCTAACCAATGAGGTTGAGAATAGTTAGCAAATATTTTGCCATCCTTTAATTCAATAACATCGTAGCTTTCAATATCTGATTGGCTAGAAATTTCCCAAATCAGTCGATTAAAAGTTTCTGGATGTTTAATTTTGTTTTCAAAAAAAGCTTTGCATTGAGGACATCGCTTAGAGCGAAATAAAGATTTTGGAATTTGCCACATATCCAAAAACTTTTGATTAACGCTGATAATATCTCCCTCAAAGTTAATTGTCACAATGCCGATCGCAGTAGCTTCGAGTGTGGAATTCAGTAAAGAGAGAGATGTTTCTAATTTCCTCTCTCTTTGCTTGAGTTCAAAAATTTTTTGTTGTAAGTTTTCGTTAGCATCTCTTAATTCATTAATCCATTTTTGCACACTTAATTCTATTACTTCATGACTTTTATCTCGTACAAAAGCACAACTAAATTTTCTGCCTTGTTCTTCTAAAAAACTGATCGATATTTCTACTAAAAATATCCGCCCTCCCTTAGCTCGGTAACGAGTTTTTAAGGTAACAGTATTCTGGAGCTTTTTTTCTGACCAATTATGTAGAGAAAAATCTAAATCTATATCCTGCAAAGTCATTGATAGCAACTCTTGACGGGAATATTCAGTCATTTTACAAGTTGCATCATTGACATAAATAAATTGCCAGTTTGACCCTAAACAGAATGCCGCATCTACAGAATTATTAATAAGAAAGTGAGCAAGTTTAAACTCTAATTCTGACTGTAGCGCCATTGTAATTTATTACTCCTAATAATATTAATGTTGTGCATTTATGAAGGTTCCTTATGTTTTTTAAAGAGAAGCACAAACTATAATGCTTTACTTTTGATTTGAATAACCAAGACCTGACTGCGAGTTTTAGCAACCAGGTGTTTCTGTTCTAGGTTAATGTTGCGGTCATGGAGATTTCTAGATGTTTGATGCTGTTAACTTTGTCACCCTTGAGTTTGTGCGACTTGGTTTTATTGGTATCAAAAACTCTCAGTAGCTTTGGCTTAGTCAAAAATTGCTGATGCAGCCTGGAAGGCGGTTGAGCTTCCACAGGCTAATTTTTACTCATTAATGAATCCTCTTAATTTTTCTTAACTCATTCCTTCAGGAATCTAATATAGAAAAATCTAGTTTATCATCCGTCAAAAGGAATACATTGTTTTTTGGGCTTAGAGTAAGTGTTCATGCGTCATCTTCCATAAGGGGTAACTTTAATTGATAAGTCGAGTAAAGTTACTTAGTTGTAGATAATGCAAATAATTTTGCATAAACACTTGAATCTGACTCAAGAATTTGAGCGTTTAACTGCCTGTACTTTAGAACCTAATATTAAGTTATTTAAAGTTAATTTGATACAAATTGCTGATTAACACAAGATTTAAGGCAATATACTGAAGTAAATAGCGAAACAATTAATGTAGCCAATATCACGATTGCGAAAAAATTGGTAACGGCATCAAAAAATTGTTCATTGTAAACAGGTATTAATTTCCCTTACTCTGGTTTTCATAAGTACTGCTTTAATTTTCTTCACTTTTTCAAGAGTTTTTTAATGGGCTGAAAAGCCGCACAAACATCTACTGTCAAACCAGCCCGGTCATATCTGTAAAATAAGCCACAAATTTTTGAGTATTATATATCACCAATTTATCAAGTTTATACTCAAGAGCTTGTGCAAGTATCGGGAATTAAGTGAAAGCAATGAGCCAAAATTATACTGATTCTAATTCTCAACTAGTTACTACGGATTTGTACCAAGAACTGCCTACAAACGGTACACATTATGCAGAATCTCTGCCTCAAGATGCCCACAAGCTTGAGCATTTAGAGCCTCAAAAAGTAATTCCAACTTTGTTAGCCAACGATCGCCACCCTCATCTGACAGTCGCGGAAGCGATCGCTCAAATGTTAGTCAATATGGGTATATGTAGTGCTTTCGGCATTGCTGGCGGTGCAATGGCCAGTTTGTGGAATGCCTTATCAAACAGCCAAATGCAAGTGCTGAATTTTCGCCATGAAGCAGGGGCGGCGTTTGCTGCGGTGGAAGCTTATTTTGCCAGCGATCGCCCCACAGTAGTCTTCACCACCGCAGGGCCGGGAATTACCAACGCTCTCACCGGGTTATTTGCTGCCCGTGGCGAAGGTGCAAAGGTGATTCTACTGTCGGCTTGCACCTCCGCACCCCAACGTGGACGCTGGGCAATTCAAGAAACCAGTAGCTACACCTTGCCTAGTGGCGGAATTTTCACATCAGGTGCATTGTTCAACTATGCGATTACCGTTGAGTCTGCTGCCCAACTGCCACAAATTTTTCGTAAACTGGCACTGGGTTTAGCTCAACCAGGGGGATTTGTCGCCCACATCAGTATCCCGACAGCGGTGCAAACCAGTCTAGTTGAAGGCATTTCCTGGCCACAGCTAGATGTTGATGCTTACCGCATCACTGCTCAAACAGAAAAAGTCGCTAAATCAGCGGAATTATTATTCTCTGAACCCTTTGCTATTTGGGTTGGTTTCGGAGCGCGGGATGCTGCTGATGAAATCTACGCCTTAGCGGAAAGAACGGGGGCTGCGGTGATGTGTTCCCCTCGTGGTAAAGGCATTTTCCCCGAAGATCATCCGCAGTTTGTTGGTGTTACAGGTTTGGGTGGTGATGCTTCCGTCATTACCTATATGGAAAAATATCCCCCTGCTCGTACCCTCGTACTGGGAACCCGTTTAGGTGAACCGACTTCTTTCTGGAGTCCAACAATGGTTCCGAAAAAAGGCTTTGTCCATGTCGATATAGATCCAGAAGTTCCTGGTGTGGCTTACCCCCACGCTCAGACTTTCTCGATTCAATCTGATATCAAAGCTTATTTACAAGAACTTTTGGAGCATTTACCCGAAGTTCCTTTTGCAACTGAGTTGTTACCTAACCCCCAACCTGAACCCATCGAAGCCGCCCCAGACTATCCAGTGCGGCCAGAAGTATTGATGGCAGCTATTCAAAAAATAGTTGTAGAAGGTAGCGATGCGGTAGTTTTGGCGGAGTGTGGTAACTCGTTTACTTGGTCAACTCATTGTCTGCGCTTCACCGAACCCAATCGTTACCGAGTCAGCACCGGAGTTGGGGCGATGGGACATGCTGCGACAGGCGTAGTTGGTGCAGCCCAAGCCAGGAAAGGTAAAGCCGTTGCCATTGTGGGTGATGGAGCAATGCTGATGAATAACGAAATCAGCACCGCCGTCAAATATCAAATCCCTGCGGTTTGGATTGTCCTGAATGATGCCCGATACAATATGTGTCATCAAGGCATGAAAATATTGGGTTTAAAAGGTGCAGATGCAGAGATTCCTGCCACTAATTTTGCGATGATTGCCCGTGGTATGGGTGCAGAAGGAGTCGGAGTCACCAGAGAGTCTGACTTAGAAGCAGCATTACAACAAGCGATCGCATCTGAAGTTCCCTTTGTCGTTGATGTTGTGATTGACCCTGACCGACCCGCACCTTCTGGCGGACGCAACAAGAGTTTAGCAGCCCAAGGTGTCAAAGCAAATGGCTCAAATATTGTGAAAACTCCAGCCAAGCAAGTTTCCTTTCCCTTGGTTTAACTTTCTGGCTGGAGTATTTTAGGTATTTGGCGATCGCTGACAAAAAAACCAACTTTTTTGTCAACAATTACACCATAAACATTAAGTTTTACCTGTCATACATATTACCAAAGTGGCAAAATTAGCTAGAAAATTTTAATATTTTTTCACATTTCTCCTTTCCCATTTAGCTAATTTTGCCGCATTCTTTCGCCCAAATCGTGTTTCCTAATTTGCTTACTAACTTGCTCTAATCAACTCACAATCAAGAATAGGAGACCACACATGCAGCTATTTGAAACTGTTCGAGAAATGGGTCATGAGCAAATCCTTTACTGTCATGGAAAAAATCCTGATATCAGAGCAATTATTGCCATCCATGACACTAGCTTAGGGCCAGCAATGGGAGCTACCAGACTTTATCCTTACATCAATGAAGAAGCTGCTTTAAAAGATGCTTTGCGTCTTAGTCGGGGTATGACTTATAAAGCAGCTTGCGCCAACATTCCCGCAGGTGGAGGCAAAGCAGTTATTATTGCTAATCCTACAGATAAAACTGATGACATGTTGAGAGCTTATGGACGGTTTGTTGAAAGCCTCAAAGGACGTTTTATCACAGGTCAGGATGTCAACATTACACCCCAAGATGTTCGCACAATTCAACAAGAAACTAATCATGTAGTTGGTGTAGAAGAAAAATCAGGCGGCCCCGCACCAATTACTGCTTTAGGAGTATTTTTAGGTATTAAAGCTGCTGTAGAATTTCGTTGGCAGACCCAAAGACTTGAAGGCATGAGAGTTGCTGTTCAGGGCTTGGGAAATGTTGGTAAAAATCTTTGTCAGCATTTATATGAAAATGGCGTGCAACTTTTTGTTAGTGATATCAGACCAGAAAAAACAGTAGAAATAAAAAACTTATTTGGTGCTACTGTGGTAGAACCAGAAGAAATTTATGGTTTAGATGTAGATATATTTTCTCCCTGTGCAATGGGAGGAATTATTAATAGTCAAACTATTCCCCAAATCCAAGCCAAAATTATTGCGGGTGCGGCTAATAATCAATTAGAAAATGAGCGTCTTCACGGTCAAAGACTGATAGAAAAAGGCATTCTCTACAGTCCTGATTATGTCATTAATGCTGGTGGCATTATCAATGTTTATAACGAGATGATTGGCTATGACGAAGATAAAGCTTTCAAGCAAGTCAATAATATTTACGATACATTGCTGAAGATTTTTGGCATTGCTTATCAGCAAGGCATCACTACTAACGATGCTTCTAAAAGATTGGCAGAAGAACGCATTTTGCAAGCTAGAGCCATAAAAAATCAACAACTTGCTGCTTAACATTGAGCAATTAACTATTAATTAGAGGAATTATCAGTGGAAAGAAATACCTTTGCAACATCAGCTTATATAGCTACTTCACCAGAAAGCGCCTTTGAATATCTTTGTAGTTTAAAAAACTTAGATGAATGGACGCTTTATAGCCGGATGCAAGAGCAAATTGACGAAGATACTTGGCTGGGAACTGCATCTGGCTATCAAAAAAACCTCTACTATCACGTTAAAAAGCTAGAAAATTCCCTATTTTATGGCATTGAGTGGCACTGCGGACTGGAGTACAATCAATACTTCCAAGTTTATCCTGTACTACTTTTTCCCCCCGATTATATAGAGCCTGGAACAGACGAAGAAGGCGTGTATTTTCATTGGTTGAGCTTTGTTGACCCCAAACGCCAAACACCAATGATTATGCAGGGTATTCATACTGTCCACACTTCAGAGTGTCGTTCTCTCAAAGCTAATTTAGAGCGCCAACTTGGACGGAAAACAGCAGCTAAAGGACGCTACTTTATTGATACAGATACTATCTATGTTGATGCTCCAGTAGAAATTGCCGTTGATTATTTAAAAGATGTCAAAAATATCAACGAATGGGCGCATTTAGTCCGTCCCATTGGTGAAGTGAATGGCTCATCAGGCGACTTTTTGGATGAATATAACCAGAAAGTTCAAATCTCTGTACGTGTTCATAGCTTAAGCAAATACTACTTGCTAGAACAAGAATATTTTTATCCAGAATACAACTACTATCAGCGTTCTGTAGCTCTGCTCATCCCCACGGCTTACGCGTTTAACGACCCTGATGCTTCTGGGCTAATTTTGCATCGTATTACTTTCTGGAAAGTTGGAGAACAATTAGCTCATGGCAAGCTCCAGATAGAAGACTTCGGTGCAGAAAGCATGAACATTAAACGCCTCCTAGAAGGTAAAGCTGGCAATCTCAAATCTTTTGACAGAGGTATGAGTTATGTACCAGTAGCCAAAGAGCCAGAATTAGTTGCTAACGGTCGTTAAGTCACTTCTGATCAAACACTCCGCGTACCTCCGCGTTTACCTCCTTATTCCTCTGCGTCGAAAAAATGCAACACATCAAATTCCCACAACTACCCATTACTATTCTCGCCTTCTGTGTTGCGGCTGTTGCCGGAATGAAAACATCTGAGGCAGCCTCTTTTTCTGTGATTGCAGATGGTCTGAATAATACCAGAGGTTTGAGTTTTGGCAGTGATGGCAGTTTGTATGTCACAGAGGCCGGAACAGGAGGAAACGGAGCTTGTGTGCCACCTGTGAGTGGTCAAGGCGGTGCTTTGTGCTATGGCACAAGTGGTAGAGTTCTCAAAATTGAGAATGGCCAGGCAAAACCTGTACTTACAGGCTTACCTTCCATAGCCTTAGCTGATGGTACAGGAGCCGGTGGAGTGCGGGACATCCAATTTGATAGCGCAGGTAAACCCTATATTTTAGTAGGATATGGGGCTGATCCAACCTTCCGCGATCGCAATCTGGGCAACACTGTACTGGGAAAAATCATTACCCCGGATTTTCAACGTAATTCCTGGACAACTGTTGCTGATTTAGCTAACTATGAACTCGTCAATAACCCCGATAGAGGCGATATTAATAGCAATCCTTTAGGTTTTTTCATCGATGGCGATCGCATAGTTACCGTTGATGCAGGTGCTAACGATTTACTCAGTGTCAAGACTGATGGTAGTAACTTACAAGCACTCACAGTATTTCCCCAAGATATATTCACCAACCCAGTTTTTCCACCCACAGGCACACCATCTAACGAACCAGGTCAAGTACCCACTCCCACAGAACCACCACCAGGACAAATTGCTATTCAAGCAGTACCTTCAAGTGTCGTTAAAGGTCTTGATGGTGCTTACTACGTCAGCCAATTCACTGGGTTTCCCTTTCCTGAAGGTGGAGCCAAAATCTATCGAGTGGGTACTGATGGTAAAACCACAGTTTATGCAGATGGCTTTACTCAAATCACAGACTTAGAGTTTGATACTGCGGGTAATTTGTATGCCTTGCAGTATGCCAATCAGTCAGCATGGAAAGGTAATTTTGCTGGTTCTCTCATCAAAATTGCTGCTGATGGCACTCGCACAACGATTCTCAGTGGCAAAGGTTTGGAGTCACCCAATGGTTTAACTATTGGCTCTGATGGTGCATTTTACATCAGTAACCAAAGCGATCGCCCCGGACAAGGACAAATCATCAGAGTTGAGAATCCCCAATCTATTCCTGAACCAACTTCTGTTTTTAGCTTATTAACGTTTAGCGTTCTGGGCATTAGTTGGTTACGGAAGCGCAAACCCAGTAGTAGTAACTCCCTGGAATGACCACAAATTTTCCAACTTTACTAATACACAACTTACAACAAATGAAACTCAAACATCTAACTATTACACTTGTTACTCTTGGTATTACCATCGTTGCTGGCACAAAAGCAGCCGAAGCAGCTAGTTTCAAAGTTATAGCTGACGGTCTAAATAACCCCCGAAATTTAGACTTTGATCGTGAAGGCAATCTTTATGTAACTGAAAGCGGTTTTGGCGGTAATGGCCAAGACGGAAGATGTATCCCATCTCCAAGCGCCGCATACATTCCTTTGTGTGCTGGTCAAAATGGTTCCTTAGTTAAAATTGCCAAAGACGGCACTAGAACAAATATCATCTCTGGTCTAACTTCTATTGCATTATCACCTTCTGGAGAACAAGCCGCAGGCCCCGCAGATTTCAAATTTGATTCTAGAGGTAACGCTTATCTATTGACAGGTCTGGCGGGTGATCCGAATAAACGGGACACCGTATTAAGGTCGCCTGACCTTGGCAAATTATATAAAGTAGACTTAAACACTGGTGGACTCACCACTCTTGCCGATTTTGCCGCCTACGAAGCCAGTAATAATCCTGATGGTACAGATTTAATTTCTAACCCCTATGCTTTTGCTATTAAGGGTAATAATGCTTTTGTTGTTGATGGCGGTGGAAATACCCTCTATTCTGTAGGACTTGATGGCAGTGGAATTCAGAATGTAACTGCATTACCACCGAAACTCATATCACCAGATAGCCTGGAATTTCCTATGCTTCCTGGAGGCGCAGTAGACCCAACAGGAGGCGCACCATTACCACCAGGTTATACAAGTGGTTCTAACGGTTTACCAGTATCTAATCAATCCGTACCTACAGGAATTGCTGTTGCTCCTGATGGCAGTTTAACAATTAGCGAATATACATATTTCCCTTATCCTGAAGGCGAAGCTCGGCTATTTTCAGTTAATCCTGATAATTTAGAAATTCAAACTCTAGCTGATGGTTTTACGCAGTTAACTGGTGTTACCTACGACCCAGAAGGCAACTTATATGCCTTGCAACACATCAATGTTTCTGAATGGAAAGCCATTCAACAGGGCGGGATTATCACTGGTGATATTAGCGGTTCTGTCATCAAAATAGGTACTGATGGGACTCGCTCAACCATTTGGAGTGGTGATGGCTTAGAAGCAGCTTCTGGAATAACTTATGGCCCTGATGGTAATTTATATATTTCTAACCGCGCTAGGCTGGCAGGTTCAGGACAAGTTATTAGGATTAATCCTCGTTCAGAGCAAGTTCCCGAACCCGCTACTATCGCTGGGACACTGATAGCTGCGGCTTTTGGTAAAGCGGCAATGGCGAAAAAGCGTAAACGTGAAGCCTTAGCTGAAGCAGAAATGGTCTAATTCTTTAACTAACAGAATGGACTGCTGCCTCACTGCGAAAGTTGTTAAATGCACAGGTGGCAGCAGCCCAAATTTTAACTTTCCCAAACGGGGTCTGGGAACAACATTTATCTAGGAAAGAGTATACCTCATCAACCAGAACTGTAAAACTTATGGGATTAGTAAAACATTTGGCGATCGCTGTTGTCAGTACCGGATTTATGGTGTTAGCAACATCTGCTCAAGCTTTGTCTTTAAGTTTAAAATACGAACGTAGTATTGGTAGTCCTGGCTTTGCGCCTGGGCAACTGTTTGTGCCTCAAGGCATTACCGTAGATAGCGCCGGCAATACCCTAGTTAGTAACGGTCGCGGTCTTAACCCAGATGGTAGTTTTAACCCAAATATCGGTAACAAAGTCGAAGTATTCAACCCTCAAGGTGAGTACATTGGCGCAATTGGTAGAGGTGGTACAGGGCCAGGAGAATTCGACGAACCATCAGCTTTAGAAATATCTCCCCAAACTGGGAACCTGTATGTAGGGGATGTTTTTAACAACCGTGTTAATGTCTACGATCCTCAAGGTAACTTTATCAATTCCTTTGGTTCATTTGGCGGCCTCATCCCTGGTAGAGCTTTCTTTGGCCCTTCTGGTGTAACATTTGACCAACAAGGTAATGTGTATATAGGTGATTTTAGCGGCGATAAAATTAATAAATACACGCCGGACGGTCAACTTCTTGCTTCCATTGGTACCTCTGGTACTGCACCTGGGCAGTTTCAAGGGCCAGCAGGTGTCAGAATTTCCCCAGTGAGTGGGAATTTCTATGTGAGTGACCAGTTTAACAACCGAGTTCAGGTACTCAATCCCGCAGGCGACCCAATTTTAACATTTGGCACACAAGGCACTGGGCTAGGACAGTTTAATCAGCCAATTGGCATTGAAGTAGACGAGTTTGAGAATATCTATGTAGCTGATTCTATCAACAGCCGCGTCCAGGTATTTGATAAAAACGGTAACTTCTTAACTGCATTTGGTGAACCAGCCCTTGATGCGTCTGGCGGAATTGTACCGCCTCCTCAATTGGGAGAACCACCTTTTGGCGACCCTCTCGATTTAACACCCGGTAGATTTAACTGGACAGGTGGCACAGCATATAAAGATGGCAAACTCTATGTCGGCGACTTCTTCCAAGGTCGTGTGCAAGTGTTAAAAGTTGAAGGTAGAAACGAAGTACCAGAGCCAAGCTCAATGTTAGGTATAGGAATATTTGGCATGGGGATTGCTGCTGCTAAATGGCGGAAAAATAGACAACAAAAATCAGCCATCAGTTAAAAAGGTTCTATTTGAAAATCGGGAGTTAGGATTTGGGAATAAAGCTATTAATTTCCCATTCCTAATCCCTAATATTTAGGTGTAGATTATGTCTGCTGTAATTGATTACAAAATAACTAATATTAATGAATTATTAAATCACTGGGTAACACAACAAGTTACTCAAGAAGCTGTTATTTGGCTAAATGAAACTACAGAGAAAATAAATAGCGGTGCTAATACGCGAGTATTTTTTAGTGCTTTTAGTAGAGTGCCTCGTTATACAGGCAAACATCAACTGAAATTAACTTCTCAAGATTTAAATCATGCTTCAGCAATAAGAACAGGCTGGTTTCCTAGCCATTGGAGTGTTGATCAAACGGCGCGTACACTACTAGTATTAACTCTGGCACAAGCTGATTCTGAGAATTATTTATCTGCTTTAGAACAAGTATTTATAACCGCTGATGTTCGGGAACTGGTAACACTTTATCAAGCCTTACCTTTATTACCTTACGCAGAAAAATTACAAAAGCGTGCGGCGGAAGGAATTCGTAGCAATATGACCGCAGTATTTAATGCTGTGGCTTTATGTAATCCTTATCCAGCCGAATATTTTGATAATTTGGTATGGAATCAGATGGTGTTGAAAGCGTTATTTGTGGGTAGTTCTTTGCAGTTAATTCAAGGTTTGGATTTACGTGCTAATGCTGAATTGGCAAGGATGTTAATTGATTATGCTGACGAACGTCGGAGTGCTAACCGATCAGTTTCGGCAGAAATTTGGCCGTTAGTTGAAAAATTTATTGATTTAGAAGATTTGCAAAATCAGATGCCTACTAAGTTTTCACAAAAATATCTATGAATATTAGTAATATGATGTTTATCGACCCCCATATTCACATGAGTTCGCGCACAACTGATGATTATCAGCAGATGCGGAAATCGGGAATTGTAGCAGTAATTGAACCAGCTTTCTGGTTGGGACAACCGCGGACTAATGTTGGTTCATTTCAAGATTATTTCAGCAGCTTAGTTGGTTGGGAAAGATTTCGGGCTTCACAGTTTGGGATTAAACATTACTGCACAATTGGCTTGAACTCTAAAGAAGCTAACAACGAAGCTTTAGCAGAGCAAGTCATGGAATTATTACCACTGTATGCTTGCAAAGAAGGTGTAGTTGCCATTGGCGAAATTGGTTATGACGATATAACACCCGCCGAAGACAAATATTTTCGCCTCCAGCTAGAACTTGCCAAAGAACTAGATATGTTGGTGATGATTCATACACCCCACCGTGATAAAAAGGCAGGGACAAGCCGCAGTATGGATGTCTGCATTGAACACGGCTTAAAACCATCCCAGGTAATTGTTGATCATAACAACGAAGAAACAGTAGCGGAAGTTTTAGACAGAGGCTTTTGGGCAGCATTCACAATTTATCCTCATACCAAAATGGGGAATGCCCGGATGGTAGAAATTGTCAGGCAATATGGGAGCAATAACATCATTGTTGATAGCAGTGCTGATTGGGGAGTAAGCGACCCTCTAGCTGTTCCTAAAACTGCTTTACTCATGCTAGAACGAGGGATTCCCGCCGCAGATGTGCAGAAAGTTTGTTACCAAAATGCCCTCGCTGCTTACAGCCAAAGCGGTCAAATGCAGGAATCTGACTGGCTAAACCTTTCACCCATCGACCAACGACAAACATTCAGCGATAATTCCGTCCTCCGAGGGCAAGAACCACTGGTAGAGTCGCGCCAGGAATACGCACTGATTGAATAAACCTCTCTGCGCCTTTGAACGAGTCAAAATATGAACACCGCCACCTTTCAATCTCAAGGCTTCTGGGCATATCTGCAATTACTCCGACCTGCCAATATTATCACCGCCTGGGCAGATATTATGGCTGGTTTTGCGGCTTCTGGGTATTTTGCCGAAGCAAATCTGACACCACTGCTATGGTTAATTTTAGCGACCACTGGCTTATACGGTGGCGGTATCGTATTTAATGATGTGTTTGATGCCGAATTAGATGCCGAAGAACGTCCAGAAAGGCCAATCCCCAGTAATAGAGCTTCGCGTACAGGTGCAACTTTACTAGGAAGTGTGTTGTTGATGGTGGGTGTAGTGGCGGCGGTGCAAGTTTCGTGGTTAAGTGGGATATTTGCGATCGCGATCGCCACTGCGGCATTATTATATGATGCGATCGCCAAACATCACCCAATTCTCGGCCCAATCAATATGGGGCTTTGCCGAGGTGGTAATTTATTACTGGGGGTGAGTGTTGTCCCCGCAGCCTTAGAAAATTACTGGTTTTTAGCGCTAATTACCATAGTTTATATAGCAGCAATTACTATTCTCAGTCGCGGTGAAGTACATGGTGCAAAACACAGTACGGGTATCATCGCACTATTGCTAATAGTTGCAGTTATTGTTGGACTTCTGGGATTAGGATGGCTGACAGACTATCAAGTTATAACTGCATTTCCATTCTTAATATTATTAGGTATTCGAGTACTATTGCCTTTTATTCAAGCCGTACGTCAACCTACTCCAGAACAAATTCGGGTTGCAGTAAAAGCTGGTGTGTTGTCATTAATTATTTTAGATACGACCGTGGCTGCTGGTTTTGCAGGCTTATCCTACGGTTTATTAGTTTTGAGTCTTCTGCCAATTTCTATGATATTAGCCAAAATACTTGCTGTGACTTAACACAATCAGTCTCAATGTATGAATTTTTGAAAATTGGAGACTAACAAATGGTTTTGCAATCCTCACTTAACCCAAGGTTAGCATCAATCAAAGATGTCAAAGCTAAACAAATTACTATCATTGGTGGACGTGGTAGGATGGGCAAGTTATTTCGAGAACAACTTTTGTCCGTAGGCCATAAAGTAAATGTTCTTGAACAAGAAGATTGGGATGATGCAGACAAACTGCTCAATAATGCAGATGTAGTATTAATAAGTGTGCCGATAAAATATACAGTTGATATTATTGGGCGTGCGGCTAAATACTTATCGCCTAAGACAGCTTTATGTGACATCACAAGTATTAAAACTCAGCCAACAGAAGCAATGCTGAAACACCATACTGGCCCTGTAATGGGATTACACCCCATGTTTGGGCCAAGTGTCAAATCTTTTTGTTCCCAAAAAATAGTAGTCTGTCCTGGGCGTAATCATGAATCATTTCAATGGTTGTTAGATTTTTTGCAAAATCAAGGCGCAGAATTAATTACTTATAGCCCAGAAGAACACGATCGCATGATGGTATATATTCAAGCAACACAGCATTTTTGTAGACTTAGCCTTGGCATTTTTTTAGCTCAGTCTAACATTGACTTAGAGCAGAGCTTATCAATTTCATCTCCTAGCTTTTGTCAAGAAATTGAAATTTTACAACGGTTATTTTGCCAAAATCCTAATCTGTGTGTTGATATTATGTTAGCCACCGATGAAAGATGCCAAGCGATTAATTCTTTAGCGAATACTTATAGCCGATTGGCGAAATTGGTAGAGCAAAAGGATAGAGAAGGTTTAATTCGAGAGTTTGAAAAGACTCAAAATTTTTTTAAACAATAAATCAATTAAAATTACAAGAAACTATGTTAGTTAATGTTGAAAAAGAAACTAAATTATTTGGACAATCTATTCGACAAAATATTAGAGTAACTTTTAACTATGAAGTCCACTTTACTCATAATATTTTCAATTTAAAAAATCCTACATTAGCACAGGCGATCGCAGCTGATGACGAAAAGAAACCCAAGAAAATAGTAGCGTTAGTAGATGCCGGTTTATTAGAATTCTGTCCAGATTTATTATCGCAGTTAACTAACTATACAAAGTTTTATGCAGAGGTACTAACATTAGCTGTTGAGCCAATGCTAATTCCTGGGGGAGAGGCTGCGAAGAATGAACCAAAATTATTAGAACAAATCCACCAACTAATTGAAGCCGCAGGGTTATGTCGTCATTCTTACTTATTAGGAATTGGTGGTGGTGCAGTATTAGATTTGGTAGGCTATGCAGCTGCGACAGCCCATCGAGGAATTCGCCTGATTCGGATTCCAACAACAGTGTTAGCGCAGAATGATTCTGGTATAGGTGTAAAAAACGGTATCAACGCCTTTGGTAAAAAGAACTTTTTGGGTACATTCGCACCACCTTATGCAGTCATTAATGATTTAGACTTCTTGACTACATTATGCGATCGCGATTGGCGTTCTGGAATTGCCGAAGCCGTAAAAGTAGCGTTAATTAAAGATGCTCACTTCTTTGATTTTATCCATGATCACACCACAGCCCTAGCTCACCGTGACATGGACAGTATGCAACAACTTATTTATCGTTGCGCCCAGTTACACCTAGAACATATAGCCAAAGCTGGCGATCCTTTTGAAATGGGTTCATCTCGTCCTCTAGATTTTGGACATTGGGCTGCTCATAAACTAGAACAATTGACAGACTATAGATTACGACATGGCGAAGCCGTAGCAATTGGTATTGCTTTAGATAGTACTTATTCTTACCTCCTAGGAATACTATCTCATAGAGAGTGGCAACGAATATTAAAGACACTTGCAGAACTGGGGTTCACCTTATATGTACCTGAACTAGCCCAACAATCATCACATATAGAAAATTCCCATTGTTTATTCCGAGGTTTAACCGAATTTCAAGAACATTTAGGTGGGGAATTAACCCTGACCCTGCTACAAAAAATTGGTAAAGGAATCGAAATTCACGAAGTAGATTTGTCTTTTTACAAACAAGCAATATCCCTACTGCATGAGTTTGAAAAACGAAAGCAGACACTGGTTACAACAAACCGAGGTGAAAGATGAAAATAGGAACTGATAAAAACTTTCACTTAACTTATTGCACCAATATTCATCCTGGTGAAGAGTGGGAAAAAGTCTTTGCTAATCTCCAACAATATCTGCCAACATTAAAAGCAAAATTAGCACCGGATAAACCATTTGGTATTGGCTTACGTTTAGCAGCCGTCGCAGCTAGAGAATTACTCCAAAAAAATACTTTGTCTCAATTTCAGTCATGGTTAACTGCACAAAACTTATACGTATTTACTTTAAATGGTTTTCCCTACGGACAATTTCATCGGCAAATAGTCAAAGACCAAGTTTATGCACCAGATTGGTCAAAGCAAGAACGTTTAAACTACACCTTACAACTCACACAAATTCTTGCTGAATTATTACCACCAGATATAGAAGGGAGCATTTCTACATTACCTTTATCTTACAAACCCTGGTTCAAAGGAAATCGATTTGCTCAGACTTCAGTCATGGAAAGTGCTAGTTTCCAAATAGCACAGCTAGTAGAGCAAATGGTACGCATTCGGGCTGAACAGGGAAAACTCTTACACTTGGGTTTAGAACCAGAACCGGATGGTTTAATTGAAAATGCAGCCGAAGTAGTTGATTACTTCCAAAAGTATTTACTACCAATTGGTGGAGATTATTTAACCAAACAATTAGGAATTTTACAAGAAACTGCCGAAAAATACATACTAAACCATGTAAGAGTTTGTTACGACACTTGTCATTTTGCTGTAGAGTACGAAAATCCCATCTCAGTTTTACAACAATTCCAATCTGAGGGAATTCAAATCAGCAAAATCCAGATTAGCGCAGCGTTGCAAGTCAACATACCTAAAGATGCACAACAACGCCACTTAATATTAGAAAAGTTGCGACCTTTCGCCGAATCAACATATTTACATCAAGTAATTGCGCGTACACAAAATAATAGATTAATTCACTACTCAGATTTAGAAACCGCCTTACCAAACCTAGAAAACACTATTGATGAAGAATGGCGGATACACTTTCACGTTCCGATTTTTGTGCGTGATTATCAACTATTACAATCTACGCAAGACGATATTGTAAATGTACTAAATATGCTGCAAGATAATCAATTCTGCAACCATTTAGAAATAGAAACCTATACCTGGGAAGTCTTACCCGATGAAATCAAACTAGACTTACCAGCATCAATTCAACGGGAATATGAATGGGTTATCACAAATTTATTAACAAAACAATTAGTTCATAGTTAAATATTTTTTTTGCTTCCTTTGCGGTTATTATGCAAAAAACAGTCGTTCTCAATGTAGTTGGATTAACACCCAACTTGATAGGCAAGCATACACCCTTCCTCTCTCGTTGGAAATCATCTGGAAAAGCCGTAACAATAGAACCCGTTTTACCTGCTGTCACCTGTACAGCACAAGCAACTTACCTCACAGGTAAATCACCTGATGAACATGGAATTGTTGCTAATGGTTGGTACTTTCGAGACGAATGTGAAATTAAATTTTGGCGACAGTCAAACAAACTAGTTCAGGCTCCGAAAGTGTGGGATATTGCTAAACAAATCGACCCCAACTTTACCTGCGCTAACTTATTTTGGTGGTACAATATGTACTCCTCAGCAGATTATGCTGTTACCCCACGCCCGATGTATCCGGCTGATGGTCGGAAAATACCTGATATTTATACTCAACCAGAAAACTTGCGATCGCAACTCCAATCTCAATTAGGTCAATTTCCTCTATTTAACTTTTGGGGGCCTAATACATCAATTCGTGCTACTCAATGGATTGCAGACTCAGCCAAATTTGTTGAAGAACGTCACAATCCAACACTAACACTCGTTTACTTACCTCATCTAGACTACTGTTTGCAAAAATACGGAACTGATACAAACAAAATAGCCAAAGATTTACAAGAAATTGATGCAGTTTGCAGCGATTTGATTCAATACTACGAAAATCGAGGCGCACAAGTCATTGTCCTATCAGAATACGGAATTACATCAGTATCTAAACCTATACATCTCAATCGTATATTGCGAGAAAACGGCTTATTAACAGTACGAGAAGAACTCGGACGAGAACTGCTAGATGCGGGTGCGAGTAAAGCCTTTGCAGTTGCAGACCATCAACTTGCTCATGTATATGTTGATGATCCATCTTATATACTGAAAGTGCGATCGCTACTCGAAGAAATTGATGGAGTCGCACAAGTTCTAGACGAAACTGAAAAGCCAGCTTACCATCTCAACCATTCTCGCTCAGGAGAGTTAATTGCAGTAGCACAACCAGATGCTTGGTTTACCTATTATTATTGGTTGGATGATCATCGCGCTCCTGATTTTGCCAGAACTGTAGATATTCACCGCAAACCTGGTTACGACCCTGTAGAACTTTTCATAGACCCACAAATCAAATTACCGCAAGCCAAAATTGCGCTGAAACTTTTACAGAAAAAACTAGGCTTTCGTTATTTGATGGATGTTATTGCTTTAGACGCTGATTTAGTTAAAGGTTCACACGGTTGTCTTCCGCCTTCTCCAGATGAAGGGCCGTTATTGATTAGCCAACAAACTAATTTACTTGATTCTTCATCTATACAAGCTAGTAGCGTTTGTCAGTTAATTCTTGAGCATTTAACTAAAAAATAAATACTTATCTTTTGATAGAACCAACGAATAAAAATATCTGCCTAAAGATTCTTGAATCAGATTTCAAAACTATCATTTTGTATTCATCAAAACAAAATGATATTAATCACAAATAAAATGTTATCTTATGCGAAAAATTATTCATTCATTAGCCAGTTTATTTTGAGTAGGCTAAATAAAGAATCTTAGGCTTTTCTATCTACCAAATATCTGACAGAGACATCAATAGATATTCTAGTTTCATAATTTTCTTATCGTTCCAAGTTAGTTCTTAAAATTCTAAGTAATTTATTTATGATTAGTGAATCCCATTCCTACACAACTCTGGATAACGTGCGCGTCTCTCGCGCAATTACAGAAGTCAAGATGGACACGGCCATTGAAGAAATCTTGTTCTACCTCAATTCTCAGCGCGGAGGCTTGTTAACTAGCAGCTACGAATATCCAGGAAGATATAAGCGATGGGCAATAGGATTCATTAATCCACCATTAGAATTAACTACACGAGAAAATACTTTTACTCTGACAGCATTAAACGATCGCGGTAAAATTCTATTAGCTTTACTGTTTGAGCGTTTGTCTCAAGTACAACAACTTCATCACATAACTAAAAACCAAAACCGCATCACTGGATTAGTTAAACCTACAGAACAATGTTTTACAGAAGAAGAACGCAGTAAACAACCTTCAACGTTTACAGTTATCCGCGAAATTCTGCATACATTTTATAGCCCAGAAGATGAACATTTAGGATTGTATGGTGCATTTGGTTACGACTTAGTATTTCAGTTTGAACCAATTTCTCAATGTTTAGAACGTCCTACAGATCAGCGAGATTTAGTTCTATATTTACCTGACGAATTGATAGTAGTTGACTACTATCAACAACAAGCATTTCGCATAGAGTATGACTTTATCACAGCCTATGGCAGCACTTATAATTTGCCGCGCACAGGTGAATCTGTTGATTATCGAGGTCAACGCTTAACTCCTACACAAAATGCTGACCATAAAATTGGTGAATATGCCAAGCAAGTTGAATTCGCCCTTGATTATTTCCGTCGGGGTGATTTATTTGAAGTAGTTCCCAGCCAGAACTTTTTCACAGCTTGCGAAGAACAACCAAGCAACCTGTTTGAAACTCTCAAAAAAATTAATCCCAGTCCTTACGGCTTTATTTTTAATCTTGGTGGTGAATACCTTATCGGTGCATCGCCAGAAATGTTTGTCCGTGTGGAAGGTCGGCGTGTAGAAACTTGTCCGATCAGTGGCACAATTACCAGGGGACAAGATGCTTTAGATGATGCTATACAAATTCGCTCCTTACTCAACTCTCCCAAAGATGAAGCGGAGTTGACTATGTGTACTGACGTAGACCGCAATGACAAGTCCCGCATCTGCGAACCCGGTTCAGTACGAGTTATAGGTCGTCGTCAGATTGAATTGTATAGCCACCTCATCCATACAGTAGATCATGTTGAAGGTATCTTGCGCCCAGAGTTTGATGCCCTAGATGCTTTCTTAAGTCACACTTGGGCTGTGACAGTTACCGGCGCACCTAAACGAGCAGCAATTCAATTTATCGAACAGCACGAACGCAGCGCCCGACGTTGGTATGGTGGTGCGGTTGGATATCTGAATTTCAACGGTAATTTAAACACCGGATTAATTCTCCGAACCATCCGCTTGCAAGACTCAATAGCTGAGGTACGAGTTGGTGCAACGCTTTTGTATGATTCTGTACCACAAGCAGAAGAACAAGAAACCATTACCAAAGGTGCGGCTTTATTTGAAACAATTCGTCGTGCTAAACAAAAAGATGAAAAAATTGACGAGTGCATTACTACAAACTTGAGCAAATGCGTTCCGAATGTTGAACCTGGTAAACACATCTTACTCATTGATTACGAAGACTCATTTGTTCACACACTTGCTAATTACATTCGTTCTACAGGTGCAAGCGTTACCACACTCCGTCATGGTTTCCCGGAAGCACTGTTTGATACAGAACGCCCAGATTTAGTTGTCTTATCTCCTGGCCCTGGTAGACCAAGTGATTTTAAAGTTCCAGAGACTGTTGCAGCTTGCGTCCGTCGGCAGATACCTCTGTTTGGTGTGTGTCTGGGATTGCAAGGTATCGTAGAGGCTTTTGGCGGAGAACTGGGAGTGCTTAACTATCCCCAACATGGAAAATCCTCACGAGTTTTCGTCACTGCGTCTGATTCTGTAATGTTCCAAGGTTTACCGGAATCTTTTACTGTTGGGAGATACCATTCATTGTTTGCCCTACCGCAACGTTTACCAAAAGAAATCAGAGTAACGGCGATTTCTGAAGACGAAGTCATCATGGGTATTGAACATCAGACATTGCCCATTGCCGCGGTACAGTTTCATCCAGAATCAATCATGACTTTAGCTGGAGAAGTTGGTCTGGCAATGATTAAAAATGTAGTGCGGACATATACGCAAACAAAAGAGTCAATAGTCATTTAATTATTACTAAATCCGGCGATTAATTTACCTCACGCAAAGGCGCAAAGGCGCAAAGAAGATTTATGACTAAACAAGTTGTTTCGCCTCGACATATCCTTGAAGAAATTGTTTGGCATAAACAGCAAGAAGTCGCACAAATGCAGCAGGAATTGCCTTTAACTGCTGTACAAAATCAGTTAAGTGCTGCGCCGCCTGTGCGAGATTTCTTGAAAGCCTTACAGGAAAATTCTTATCATCCTAGTTTAATTGCCGAAGTCAAAAAGGCATCACCAAGCCGTGGGATTATTAGAGCAGATTTTGACCCAGTAGCGATCGCCCAATCATATCAAAATAGTGGTGCGGCTTGTCTATCGGTTCTCACGGATGAAAAGTTTTTTCAAAGTAGTTTTAATAACCTGCGGTTAGTGCGATCACAAGTTACATTACCTCTACTATGCAAAGAGTTCATCATTGACCCTTATCAAATTTATCTAGCACGGACAGCAGGTGCAGATGCAGTCTTATTAATTGCCGCCATCTTATCAGACCAAGAACTGCAAAGCTTTTTACAAATCATTCATGACTTGGGTATGACGGCTTTAGTAGAAGTCCATACCTTGGCTGAACTAGATCGAGTTTTACAACTAGATAACCTACGTTTAGTTGGAATTAACAACCGTAACCTCGAAGATTTTACAGTTGATTTAAAAATAACACAGCAGCTTTTATCACAGCGACAGCAACAATTAAAAAACTTAGATGTTACCGTTGTCAGTGAGTCGGGAATTTCTACACCTGCTGATTTATCTTTTGTCGCTGAAGTTGGTGCTAGAGCCGTTTTGGTTGGTGAATCTTTGGTTAAACAAAGCGATGTAGAACAAGCTGTACAAATTTTATTAGGAAAAACTCACCAATTTTATAGCAGGGAACAGGCTTGAAAGTCTATTTTTGCCCTTGTTTTATATGTCTTAATCTAAGAGGATGTTTGAAAAGTTGTGAAAGATACTAAAACCCCACTTCCATTCCTCTCCCCTGCGAGGAGAGAGGCTTTTAAACCCCCATTCCCTCGTAGGGAAGGGGGGCTAGGGGGGCTAGGGGGGTTAGGTTCTTAAGACTTTGATATTAACAATAATACTTTTCAAACAACCTCTAACTGGCAACTGCTATAAATCAACTCTTTGCAGAAGTTGGGTCAAGGGGAAAGATAAAGAACTAATTCTTTCCTTTCTCCCTTAACCTTTTCTTGCAAAAATTACGAATTACGAACTACAAATTACGAATTACTATGACTACTATCTCTAATAACTTTAAATCTTTACGCCAAAGGCAACAATGCGCCTTAATTCCCTTTATCACAGCTGGCGACCCAGATTTAGAAACGACTGCCGATGCTTTACGCATTTTAGATCGCAATGGTGCTGACTTTATCGAGTTGGGTATTCCTTATTCTGACCCCTTAGCAGATGGGCCTGTAATTCAAGCCGCAGCTACTCGCGCTTTGAATAAAGGAACTAAATTAGAGCAGGTGCTAGAGATGTTGAGAGATGTAATTCCTAGTTTAAAAGCACCCATTATTTTATTTACTTACTACAATCCAATTTTGCATCGGGGTATTAAGTCGTTTTTAGCCTTAATTGCTGACGTTGGAGTACGTGGTTTAGTAGTACCAGACTTACCCTTAGAAGAAGCAGCAGAATTAATTCAAACTGCCGCATCTTTTGGCATTGAGGTGATTTTACTCGTAGCTCCTACTAGTTCTCAAGATAGGATTGATGCGATCGCTCGTCAATCTCAAGGATTTATCTATCTTGTCAGTGTCACAGGCGTTACCGGAATGCGGTCTCAAATCCAAAACCGCGTACAACACTTACTCACCGACTTACGCAGCGTTACCGATAAACCTATCGGTGTTGGTTTTGGCATCTCAGCACCAGAACAAGCACTTCAAGTTAAAGAATGGGGTGCAGATGCAGTTATCGTCGGTAGCGCCTTTGTCAAACGCCTCGCAGAAGGTAGTCCAACCCAAGGACTACAAGCAGTAGAACAACTGTGTAAAGAACTCAAATCAGCAATATCTATACAACCTGCTAGTTTGGCTAAGTAAATCTCTGCGCTCCTCTGCGTTTACCTTCGCGCCCCTTTGCGTCAGACAAAACCTTTGAAAGAATTAAGAGGATTTTAGACTGTGGTCAGCACTCCAGATATTAATAATACATTTGCACAACCTGATTCTTTAGGCAGATTTGGCAAGTTTGGCGGTAAGTATGTACCCGAAACTTTAATGCCTGCTTTAAGTGAGTTGGAAGCAGCTATTGAAAAGTATCGTCATGATGCTAAATTCCAAACTGAATTACAAAATTTACTACGCGACTATGTAGGAAGACCTAGCCCGTTGTATTTCGCGGAACGTTTGACGGCACACTACGCTAGACCTGATGGCACTGGGGCGCAAATCTATTTAAAACGAGAAGATTTAAATCATACAGGCGCTCACAAAATTAATAACGCTTTGGCTCAGGTATTGTTAGCCAAACGCATGAATAAACAGCGAATTATTGCTGAGACAGGTGCAGGTCAGCATGGTGTAGCAACGGCAACTGTATGTGCGCGGTTTGGCTTGGAATGTGTCATATATATGGGCATCCATGATATGGAACGGCAAGCCCTGAATGTGTTCCGGATGAAGTTGATGGGGGCGGAAGTGCGGCCTGTGGAAGCGGGTACTGGCACTCTCAAAGATGCTACTTCGGAAGCTATTCGAGATTGGGTAACGAATGTTGAAACCACCCATTATATTTTAGGTTCTGTAGCTGGCCCTCATCCTTATCCGATGTTGGTGCGTGATTTTCATGCCATTATTGGTAAAGAAACTCGCGTACAGGCTCAAGAGAAATGGGGCGGACTACCAGATATTCTTTTGGCTTGCGTGGGTGGTGGTTCCAATGCGATCGGATTGTTTCATGAGTTTGTCAATGAACCTTCTGTGCGTTTTATTGGTGTAGAAGCAGCAGGCGAAGGTGTGAATACAGACAAACACGCTGCAACCCTCACATTAGGTAGGGTGGGAGTTCTGCACGGTGCGATGAGCTACATCTTACAAGATGATGATGGTCAAGTTATTGAAGCTCATTCAATTAGTGCTGGATTAGACTATCCCGGTGTTGGGCCTGAGCATAGTTATTTGAAGGATCTTGGTCGTGCTGAATATTACAGCGTGACTGATCAGCAAGCCTTAGAAGCATTCCAACGACTTTCGCAACTAGAAGGAATTATTCCAGCGTTAGAAACTTCTCATGCGATCGCCTATTTAGAAACTCTCTGTCCACAGTTAGATGGCAGCCCCCGCATTGTTATCAACTGCTCTGGTAGAGGTGATAAGGATGTTCAAACTGTCGCTAAAATCCTGAATCATTAATTATGGTAGCTATAATTCAAACCCCATCTGTTCCAGCCATTTCTACCTCTTCTGATTGGCCAGGTATATTGCAACAGTTGCTTAAACGGCAATCACTTACAGTTAACCAAGCTACAGATTTAATGCACGGTTGGCTAACAGATGCTATTCCCCCAGTTTTATCAGGCGCAATCTTAGCAGCAATTCAAACTAAAGGTATCTCCGCCGAAGAACTAGTAGGCATGGCTAGTGTCTTACAATCTCAATCTTCTTCTCTAACTCCTAACTCCCAACTCTCCACTCCCCTAATTGATACCTGTGGCACTGGTGGAGATGGTGCTTCTACTTTTAACATCTCTACAGCGGTGGCTTTTGTTGCCGCAGCCGCAGGGGTAAAGGTTGCCAAGCATGGTAATCGTTCTGCCTCTAGCAAAGCTGGTTCTGCTGATGTTTTGGAAGCTTTGGGGATAAATCTCAACGCCAGCCCAGAGAAGGTACAAGCGGCAGTTAGTGAAGTTGGTATCACTTTCTTATTTGCTGCTGGCTGGCATCCAGCGCTCAAAGCGGTTGCTGATTTACGTAAAACTCTCAAAGTGCGGACTATTTTTAACTTGCTTGGGCCTTTGGTAAATCCGATGCGACCAACCGGGCAAATTATTGGTGTGAACGACCCACTGTTAATTGAAGAAATCGCCCAAGCCTTATCCCAACTGGGATGTAGACAAGCGATCGCACTCCACGGCAGAGAAAGATTAGACGAAGCAGGTTTGGCAGATGTGACTGATTTGGCTGTGCTGCAAGCAGGAAAAGTCCACTGTCTGACTCTCAATCCGCAAGAACTTGGTATAAGTCATGCACCGACCGAAGCATTGCGCGGTGGCGATGTCCAAGAAAATGCAGAAATCTTAAAGGCTGTCCTCCAAGGAAAAGGCACTCCAGCACAACAGGATGTAGTCGCTTTAAATACAGCCTTGGCCTTGCAAGTTGGTGAAGCAATTGCAGGCACAACAGACATTTTAGAAGGTTGCGTCAAAGGTATTGCATTAGCTAAAGAAGTTCTGCAAAGTGGCGCTGCTTGGACAAAGTTGGAACAACTTGCTGAATTTTTGCACTAATTAAGGAAAACGAAAATGATTGTAGTCCTAAAAAACGGTACACCCACTGACGAAATTACTCGCATTAGCGAAGGTTTGAGAGACAGTTGGGGAGTCACAGTTGAAAAAAGTGTCGGCGAACATAAAGTCATCTTGGGGATGATTGGCGATACTTCTACTCTTGATCGGATGCAAATCCAAGAGTTTAGCCCTTGGATTGAGCAAGTATTGCGTGTGGAAAAACCTTTTAAGCGGGTAAGTCGAGAATTCCGCTATGGAGAAGCCAGCGAAGTTGTTATACCCACGCCTAACGGTGATGTCTATATTGGCGAGCAACATCCAATAGTAGTGGTAGCTGGGCCTTGTTCTGTTGAGAATGAGGAGATGATTGTTGAAACAGCAAAGCGGGTAAAGACTGCTGGAGCCAAGTTTTTGCGTGGTGGAGCTTACAAACCCCGTACTTCACCTTATGCTTTCCAAGGATATGGAGAGAGTGCTTTAGATTTGTTGGCAGCAGCGCGGGAAGCAACAGGTTTAGGCATCATTACAGAACTTATGGATGCTGCTGATTTACCAGCATTATCAAAAGTGGCTGATGTTATCCAAATAGGTGCGCGAAATATGCAAAACTTCGCGTTGCTCAAAAAAGTAGGCGCACAAGATAAACCAGTTCTGCTCAAGCGAGGAATGTCTGCCACAATTGATGAGTGGTTGATGGCAGCAGAATATATCCTCGCAGCAGGAAATCCGAATGTAATTCTTTGTGAGCGAGGTATTAGAACCTTTGATAGTAAATATGCCCGCAATACTTTAGATTTATCTGTCATTCCCGTGTTGCGATCGCTTACTCATTTACCCATCATGATTGATCCAAGTCATGGTACAGGTAAATCTGAATATGTACCTTCTATGGCCTTTGCTGCGATCGCCGCAGGTACTGATGCTTTAATGATTGAAGTTCACCCTAATCCAGCTAGAGCGCTATCTGATGGCCCACAATCTCTAACGCCTGATGGATTTGACCGTTTAGCACATGAAATGTCAGTCATTGGTAAAGTTGTTGGACGTTGGTCTGTACCAGCTTTACTTGCGACTGTTTAATCTGACTTTCATGCCTAAAACAGGATCATTTTCATCAATAATTGGCGCATGATATAGCAATCCTTTTTGATTTCTGAAAATCGCTCTTGCTCAAATCCCTGGCTTCTTACACCATTTCACGAAAAAAATGATACAAATTCATCGGTTTTCCATTCTTTCCCCTTGCCCCCTGCACCTCTGCGGTCTATTTGTATCAAAATTAAAGTGAAACAGTATTAGAGGTTGTTTGAAAAGTATTTTTTGTAACATCAAAGCCTTGGAAACCTACATCTGTCAGCTTTCCAAGGGGAGAATTTTTCTTAAGTCCCCCTTCAAAAGGGGGATTTAGGGGGATCAGATGATTTGTGTGTACACGGTAGCCCCAAAGCGGAGAGAGGTTTTTGGTATACTTTACGACTTTTCAAACATCCTCTTATGAGGAAATCAGACTGATTCATTTCACTAATTTCTAGTCGCGTCAAGAAGAAACGTGTTCCGAGATGAATTTTATGAGTTCATCTAATATTTATGCAAAGTCTAAGACTTTATCTAAATTTAAGTGTTTTTTCTCTAAAAGTCCGAAAAACCCTAAGTTAAGTTTGAAGCTGATAGTAATCAAACTTTAGGACTGATTATGAACAGCTTTTATCAGACAAAAAATAAGTCTTTTTCGCTAATTTTAGCTACAGCTTCACTACTAGCTGGAATTGTCGGCATATCTTCATCTGCGAGTGCTGCACAATTAGAAGCTACTCCAGTTTCAGCAGTTAATAGTCAAATGATTGCCAAAGCAACTTCTTGTCCTCGCTATGCAGGTGGAGGAACGTTAGAAGCTTATTTTGAAACTGCTAATTTTCATATATATATTTGTAACAAAAATAGAAAAATGTATTATACGGGGATTTCTAAGTCAACTGGTAAAGGTATCAGTTCTCTCCGTGCTTACTCTGAAGAAGGTACAGGATATGTGGCGACCAATAACAACTATGAATATATAGTCAATGGTGCCAACCTTGAAATTGTCAAAAATGGTCGGGTTATTCAAACAGAGCGCGTAATTAGATATGTAAGTGGATACTAAAATTAAAGATGCAATTTTTTGGCGTAACAGCTTAGGATAGAGATCCAAGTCTTAAGTGTAAGTCTCTTCCTATGTCTGCTACGCCATCAATTTCTCAAGTTAACTCACCCGCCCCTAAAACATTAGAACTTCCCCCCCTACTCGGTGCTTCGGTTAGCGAGTTAACTGCTTGGGTACAGCAGCAGGGACAACCAGCTTACCGAGGTAAACAATTACATGACTGGATTTATCATCAGCAAGTGCGATCGCTTGCTGATATTTCTGTGTTTCCTAAACAATGGCGCTCAGAAATTGCAGATATCCCCATCGGGCGTTCCAGCATCCACCTCCGCAAAGTTGCACCAGATGGTACAGTCAAATTTCTGCTGCAATTAGCTGATGGGCAAATTATCGAAACTGTGGGTATTCCCGCCGATAAGCGGTTAACTGTATGTGTTTCTACCCAGGTGGGTTGTGCAATGGCTTGCGATTTCTGCGCCACTGGTAAAGGTGGCTATAAACGCAACCTCGGCCGTCATGAAATCATTGATCAGGTGTTAACGGTACAAGAAGACTTTGAGGAACGAGTTAGCAATGTGGTGTTTATGGGATTGGGTGAACCATTGCTAAATGTTGATAATGTCTTAGGCGCAATTACATCTTTAAATCAAGATGTGGGAATTGGACAGCGGATGCTAACTGTTTCTACAGTCGGAATTCGCGATCGTATTCGTCAATTTGCCCAAAATAATTTGCAAGTTACCCTAGCGGTGAGTCTCCACGCCCCTAACCAAGCACTCCGCGAAAAACTTATCCCTAGCGCCCGCTTTTATCCTCTCGAAGATTTACTGGCTGAATGTCGGGAATATGTAGCCATTACAGGCCGCCGTGTCACTTTTGAATATGTCTTGCTGGCTGGTGTGAACGATTTACCACAACACGCTTTGGAATTATCACAACGTCTGCGAGGATTCCAGAACCATGTCAACTTGATTCCCTATAACCCAATTCAAGAAGTTGATTATCAACGCCCTAGCCGCGATCGCATTCAAGCTTTTGTCAATGTTCTCCAACAACAAAACACTGCTGTTAGTGTTCGCTATTCTCGTGGTTTAGAAGCTGATGCAGCTTGTGGACAACTGAGAATGAATAAAAAGTAAACTGAATTTTGAAGTATAAAGTATGAAATTAACCTACCCATACTTCACTATTCTTTTGCTTTCTGCCTTTTTACTTTTGCCTTTTTACTTTTACTTTTACTTTTACTTTTACCTTTTACTTAGTTGAATTCCAGGGGCATAAGCTTCAATCACTTTGCCAGTACGTGTGCAACTAATCATTAAGTAATCACAACTTGAGCATTGTGTCCGCGTTAATTCACTATCCAAAATATAATAACGCTCCGCTTTTCTACCACAATTTGGGCAGTGAATACTTAGTACTGTCTGCATTTTTAAACCCCTGGATGTAACTATTTTTTAACTTTTAGAAAAGTTAGTTTAAACTTCGATGTTAGGTTTAACCAACGTAACAAACTGCCAGAAGATTTACTGGTTTTCTTAAGAAAAATTTTAGCTAAATAAACTTTTACAATGCCTTGATTTATTATCTTAATCTTTAGGGGCTTTTATCATCTCACTTTAGATATATAAATTCACTGATAAGTGGTTTGTACTTAGAAATGAGATGATCCCTATGATTAAAACTTTGAGAGAGCTTTATTTTGCGTCATTCCAAAATTTTTACATACTTATTTATGTATTCAAAAGTTAATCACCAAGGATTACTGTATATTTGGTAACAAAATCTCAATTTTAAACTTTGCTTAATCTTTATGAATGCTAAGGAGAAATTACTCGTTACTGATTTTGACTGCTGAATTACGCGTCAATTATTTGACATATTTTTAGGTGCGATTTATTGCCAAGGTAACTTGATACTGAAGGTAGAACCTTGTCCTTCCCCAAGGCTAAGAGCTTGAATTGTGCCACCATGAAGTTCTATTAAATAGTGAGCGATCGCTAAACCCAAACCTAAACCTCCTTGTTTGGGAATACGATAATCTTGGCGATAGCGTTCAAACACGAATGGTAAGAATTCTGGACTAATACCAATACCTGTATCGGTGACAGTGATTTCAGCATGATATTCATGACGAAATAGTTTCACGTCTATTCGTCCGTTGTCTGGGGTAAATTTAATGGCATTAGAGAGTAAATTGCCCAAAACTTGCAGTAGGCGATCGCCATCACCAGTTATTGCAGGTATGGGCTGATCAATCACAGAGTCTAGATGAATATTTTTTGTATTGGCGGTTGGGTAAGCAGTCTGAATGGCTTCGCGGACAATCGCGCCTAAATCTACTGGTTTCAACTCTAGGTGTAACTTTCCGCGCAAAATCTGAGACATATTCAGCAAATCTTCTAAAAGTTTTGCCTGAGATAGGGCATTGCGCTCAATTGTTTCTAGCGCACGGTTGACACGTTCTTTGTCAAACTCCTTAGTCCGCAGTAATTGCGCCCAACCCAAAATTGCATTTAAAGGCGATCGCAAATCGTGTGATACCATCGCCACAAATTCATCTTTAGCGCGGTTAGCAGCTTCTGCTTCCGCCCGTGCAGTTTGTTCCAATTGCAATAGCTGTTGACGTTGTATTTCTACAAGTTTGCGTTGGGTAATATCTAGCACAAAGCAGACACTATAACCTGGCTTATCTGTACCATCAATGCGAGCAATTCCTAAAAGAATTGGCACACATGAACCATCTTTGCGAAAATATTCCTTTTCAAAAGGCGTACAAACTCCCGAAGTTTGCAATTCTTGAACTTTTTGCTGATCGAGGGATTGATATTCTGCTGGTGTTAAAGTATCCCAACGCAGATTTTCGGCTGTGAATTCTGCACGAGTGTAACCTAACATCTCTAAAAAAGCATCATTGGCTTCATATATCTGACCGCTAAAATCACCGAAATAAATGCCAACAATATTAGATTCTACGATTCTGCGGAACTTCGCTTCACTTTCGCGCAGAGCAGCTTCTTGATATTTGCGATCGCTAATATCGGTTGTACTCCCAACCGCCCGTAATGGCTGTCCATTTTGATCTCGTGTAATCACTCCCTGATCCAACACATACCGATACTGGTTATTTTTATGGCGGACTCTATACTCTACAGCATAGTAGTCATTATCCACAGACATCTTCTCGAAAGAACTCAGCAATAACTTCCTATCTTCAGGATGTATTTTTTCCATCCACCATTCTTGAGTTGGTTCTGCTTCTTGTGGAGAGTAACCTAAGATGCGAGTTAAACCTTCTGTCCTCTCAACTGTATTTTCTGGAATATTCCAGTCATAGATGAGACAATTAACCGCCGCCGCAGCTAGTTGAAAACGCTCATTACTTAAACTTAGCTGTGCTTCCGTTTGTTTGCGGTTAGTAATATCATAAGCTGTCCCAACAATTTGCCGTGGCGAACCATCATCATTTCTGATAAATACAGTATCTCGACTGTAAAACCAATGCCATTGACCATCCGCATGGCGCATCCGGTATTCAAATTCTACAATTTCGTTATCTTTCACCGTGGCAATTTTTTGCAGATGGAGAAAGAACAAAGGTAAATCTTCTGGATACATTAACCTTAGCAAGAATTCCTGACCCAAGTCTTGAATTTGTTGAGGACTGTAACCAAGCAGTTTATTAACCTGACTATTTAAATAAAGATTGCGCCGTTCTAGCAAATCATAAACATACAAAATTCCTGGTGTAGTTTCAGCTATGCGTTCAATGAACTGCTGACTCTCGCGCAAACGTGCTTCACTTTGTTGTAGTTCTTGACGCAACTTTACTTGTACTATTGCTGAGTGGATAGTTGAATGCAAACGTCCTGCTGTTGTCTGTCCTTTGACTAAATAATCATGAACACCACTTTTCATCGCTTGAACAGCAATAGCTTCGTTACCATACCCAGTCAACATCACCACGGCTGGTATGAATTTTTTTGCAAGTTTTGGCAATTCTGCTAGAAACTCTAGCCCATCCATATCTGGCAATAAAAAATCTAATAAAATACAATCTGTCTGAAATTGCCGATATAGTTCTAGGGCTTCCTCCCCCGATTCTGATTCGAGAATGGTGTAACTATATTCCTGGTCTTGCAGCAGATAACGACGATAAACCTCACGGTCTTCGGGGGAATCGTCGATGATTAAAACGGTCAGCGGTTGCACCATGACTAATTGCTTGCAGCATCAGGGATAATCACAATATCTAACTAATCGGTGATCAAACTTGGGATTGTTTGTGCCAATTTGTTGATTTTGATTAGCTTTAAAATATAGCTATCAACACAATATCGATAACATATTTCTATGACAATTGGATTTATCCTGGAACTATATAATATAGGACGCATATTGGATTTTGGAAAGACTTAGTATCTGTAAAGTAAGTATTAATTCCTATATTCTATAGAAATCATATTCTATTTTTGAACTAGAGTGGTAAGTGATCTCACTTCATGTTGCCCAAACGTAAGGGCGTAAGCTTCGCCTTACCGCAAGGTACAAGCCAGGAAACCCTTATAAAGCAGTGGCTCACCTAAAGATTTCACAAATCAAATTGGATTACTAATGTATAGAGAATTTTAAGTAGTAAAATACAAAATTTAGGGCTTAAAGCTAGAGATAGCGGCTGTTTGCTGCTGAATTTTGCTGTATCTAGCATTCTTAAAATAATTCACCAACAAATTTACTCCTTATTCCGTGGCTCTACTGTTAGTTTATCAATCAAATAGGAGCGCTATATCTTAAGAAATACGACTTGAGTTAGAGAATCATCAATTTTGGTAAAAGGCCATATTAAGCATAATATTTATTAGAGTATTATTTATTTTGCAGCAGGTAATTATTCACAAAAATTAATTGAGGTAGTAAATAAAAATGCCAGCAAGTAAAAATTAGGAAATTGTAATGCGACAGGATGAAATGAGGATTTTTTATGTAAAATCTAGTGCGATCGCAGTAAAATTGTCAATAGTATAGTTGCTCAGGAAAAATAACAATTTCAATTGGAAAAATCAACATTTTTCAAAGTTAACGGAGATTTTATGGAAGCTCCTCTACCTCTTGCTGGCTTAAATGTTTTGGTAGTTGATGATGATGATGATAGTCGCTTTTACGTCACTACCGTTTTAGAATCAGATGGAGCCAATGTTGTTGCAGTAGCATCAGCCGCCGCTGCACTAGAAGCGCTGATTAAGCTACAGCCAGAAGTTTTGGTATGTGATATTGCAATGCCAGAGGAAGATGGGTACACTCTCATCCGCAAAGTGCGATCGCTCAAACCAGACCAAGGTGGACAAATCCCCGCAATTGCTTTAACCGCCTACGGTGATACAGAAGATCGTGTCCGCGCCTTAGAAGCCGGTTTTCAAACTCATGTTGCTAAACCAGTTGATCCAAATGAACTAGTAGAAATTGTCGCCAGTTCAGTGACTAACGGTAAAAATTATTAGGAGATAGGTGACAGGTGTTGTATAGTTAATTTGGTTTTGTTACAGATGACCATTGACCATTGACTAATTAAAACTAATTTGCTCAGATCGATATTCTGGCGGCTCAACGTGAATAAGAATTCTCACAGGATGAAAGCGTTCTTCCAATAGCCTTTCCACATTTTCCGTAATGCGGTGTGCAGTTTTGACATCTGGTGCATCTACAATTAAGTGCATTTCAATAAAAACTTGCCTACCCAAAATACCTCTAGAAGCAATGTCATGACAGTTCAGTACTCCCGGTACAGAAGTAGCGATTTCATGGATTGCTTCTGGTGCGATCGCCATTTGATCCACCAGCCAAGGTAAATTAGCTTTTAACACTGACCAGCCACTCCAAAATACTAACAAAGCCACAGGAAAAGCCAACACTATATCTAGCCATTGATAACCAAGCCAAACTCCTATCAAACCGCCAATCACCGAAATTGTCACCCAAACATCGCTCATTGTGTGCATAGCATCAGCAATTAAAATTGGGCTACCTACTTGATGACCTACTTTCCGTTCGTAAAACGCTACAAAAATATTTACCCCCAAAACTATTAGTAATAACCACAACTCTGGCGGTGAAATACGTACTAGATCACCACCTTTAATAATGCGCTCTATTGCTCCTTGAAGAATTTCAAAGCAAGCTATACCTAAAAAAGCCGCAATTCCTAAAGCTCCTACTGCTTCAAATTTTTGGTGTCCGTAAGGATGTTCACGGTCAGGATGTGGCGAAGAAAACTTACTAGCAAATAATCCTAAAACATTATTGGCACTATCTGTCACACTATGCAAAGCATCCGCTAACAGGCTTAAAGAACCAGTCCAATAACCCACAACCGCTTTTAATCCCATAACAAACAGATTGAGCAGTAGGGTAATAATTAAAACTTTTCTTACCGTCTTCCGATTATCGTAAGTCATAAATATTTTTTAACAGTAAGTTCTATGACTTCTAAGTGTAAAACTTAAAACGTTAATCAGATAAAACGACTTTTCGCTTAGTTAGAATTATTGTCTATATTGACTTAAAAAATTTGGAGAACTTGTTGCAATTAATTGTAATTAATAATGGCTACAAGCTTGGTAATTACGAACAATACAGGTTTGATAATTAGTTAGTTTTATCATTAATTCATCAAAAATATTCATTAATTTTATTTTTAGATGAATTCTTTAGTCAATTTATATCAGCGAGTAGGATAACTCAATATCTGTAGACAGAGACTTAATCTCAGCCAAGATCAACTTTCCGGTAACATGAGGTAAGTATCAAAAATTTAATCAAGCTCATGGCTTCAACTCCTTTGACATTGAACTTAGTTGAAGGTTCTGTCTCCTTCAGTTTTTCAGCCCAAGCCGCACGAGAATTAAAAGCGGCGATTGACCAATTAATGGAGCGCCTGAAAGCTGTCGCAGCTAAACCTGCTGGTGGTGGTGCTAAAATCACTCCCCAACCTCCCTTAGAATACCGTTACACTGGCGAGGTATTTTTAGAAATTTTCTGCAATCCAAATATTTGGCCTACTCCCTTTGCAGCCAAAGTTCTGTTGACAGTGCGTGATGTTACCATCCGCTTAACTACCGAAACCGAACTAACTCGGCTAATTGAAGACATTAACCAATATTTAGAACAAGTTGCATAAATAGATCAGACTTTCGCAGTCATACTAAAAATTAGGTATTTCAGCAGAGTTTCAGCTATGTATTGGGGTGTAAGGATATTAAAATAGAAAACCTATTCACCCCTACACTCTTACCAAACAAAGACAAGCAAAATTAACTTAGTTATTCAATGCAAAAGAGCTACTTTGCCAACGATTTCTAAATCCAGAGTAAAGATAACCAAGTTTTGATGCCCACAATTCCATCTACTTGCAATCCTTTAGACGATTGGAAACTAGTTACAGCATCCTCAACAGCAGGTGAGAATTTTCCATCAATATCATCTGTATACAAACCAATATCCGTCAACTGCTGTTGTAGTTGTTTAACCCGTAACCCAAAATCCCCTATTTGCAACTCTTTAAAACGGTTTAAATCAGCTTTACCACTGACACCAGATACACCAGATACATCCCCTTTATATTGATGAATGAGATATTCTCCGTGCCAAGTACTAGGAACATCCGGCTGGGGTTTATCATAGTGTGCAATCCATAGTGGATAGCCAGCAAAATCTGGAGGGTTCCCAAGCTGATTCCAAAAACCAGGGTAAGTGTAAATAATTGGTTTAATAGCTTTTCCAGTTTGCTGTAAAAGTGCTTTTTCTACTTGTACTAACCATCGCTTGGCTACATCAATTACAACAGTTTTGTTGCTGATATTATCCATCACTTCTATATCTAATACTGGCGGTAAGTCTCCCGGATCTAATTTACCAACAGTGGCTAGAAATTCTTGAGCTTGCACAACTGGATCAGATGTATGGGGGTGAAAGAAATGATAAGCTCCACGAATAATTCCCGCGGCTTTCATTGTTTGCCAGTGATGAGCAAAAGCCGAGTCTTTAACAGTAGAGCCTTCTGTCGCTTTTACAAAAGCAAAGGTTTTACCAGTATTTTTCACCGCTGTCCAATCAACTCTTCCATCTTGAGCAGCTACATCAATTCCTAGCATAAAAATTCCTTCACCTTTAAAAAAAGTAACTGTGAACTTATCAAAAATAATGGGAAATTATATGCAAATTGCAAATAATTTAAAAAAATATCTAATGATGACCTATGCGCAAAGATTGGTTGTAAGGATTGGGTGTAAGGGTTTTGATTACTTACACCCTATATCCCTATACCTAGAACTTAAAAGTTTTGTGGTGGTAATGGTTTTCCTTGTGTTTTAGGAACATTAATGACTTTTAAGATTTTGGCAATTTCAATGATGTCTCTATCTAACTTTTGAGCTTTTTGATTACCAGGACAACTAATATCTTGAGACTGCTCTCCTCCTAGACTTATTGTTGTAGTTGTACCAAAAGAAGTAGATTTGACACAACCTGGTTTTACAGGCAAGCTGGATAATGGTTCAGCAATTTTCAAATCCTGAAAAAACTTCTTAGTGAACTTTTCTGGTAGTTTACCTTTGCCAGAACCTTTACCATCTACATAATTAGCTTCTCCGGTAGGTGAGACATAGATGCGGTAGCCAATAGTATTTGTTGAGCCACTGTTAATAACAACAGCAACGTTGTTGGGTACCAAGGCGATCGCCGATTGAGCCGCACCAACCAAAAATGATATACCTGCTAACCCCGTTAAACTTCTGTAAAAAAATTGACTCATTTTAACGAACCCCTCAATTTATTTATTAAGCAAAAGATTCAAAAGAAGTTTGCAAAAGGTAAGAGACTGACAAGAATCAAATTCCTAACCATTAATATCCATAATGAATTGTTGGGAATTTAATTTTTTAGAACTCCCTCAAACTACTTCTTCACTGGTTATAGACTAGATATTTACTGGAAAGTTTTGGCGATTCTATGGCAGTTTTGTGTCAATTCATTGATAGCAATAATTATTAATAATATCGAAATTTTGTTAAGCAGAATGGGTGCATCAAGTGGGCTCAAGTATTTTTCTATGAGTCAGGGAAAACTAATAGCTGGATAAAAACTCAAAGTAATAATATTTGAGCCGTACCATTAACTGGCTAAATAGCCACTGATTTTATCTTTGTGTCGTCGTAGGGTCATTAAGGCTTGCAGTTCTAACTGTCGCACTCGTTCTCGGCTAATACCCATACGTTGACCAATTTCAGACAAAGACAGTGTATTTTCGTTTGTTAAACCAAATCTTAACGTTAATATTTCTCGCTGCTGGAGAGTTAATTTTGATAATAAATCGTGAATATTCTGTTGTAAAAAACTTTGGTCAGCATAAGATTCTGGAGACAGCCCATCATCTTCCAACATATCATGTAATTCCGTATCTCTTTCTGGGCCAACTCGTAATTCTAAAGATAAAGGCTGCCGCGCTAAGAGTAAATAATCCCGAATTTCTTTAGGGTCTATAGATAGTTCTGCGGCAATCTCTGTTGTGGAAGGAGTATGACCTAATTTTTGCGCTAGTTCACGTTGAGTGCGCTTAATTTTGTTCAGTTTTTCTGTAAGATGAATAGGTAAGCGGATAGTCCGTCCTTGTTCGGCGATCGCTCTTGTAATTGCCTGACGAATCCACCAATAAGCATAAGTAGAAAATTTGTAACCCCTAGTAGGGTCAAACTTCTCTACGCCTCTTTCTAAACCCAAACTTCCTTCTTGAATTAAGTCCAGAAAATCTAAATTACGTCTTTGATATTTCTTGGCAATAGACACTACAAGTCGCAGATTAGCCCTAATCATCGTTTTTTTGGCTTGATATCCTTGCTGTAGTTGTTGCACTAATTCTGCTTCACTTAGCTTGACATATTCAGCAAATTCTAGTTGTGTTGGTTGACGATTTAATTGAATAGCTAATTGTTCTTTGGCAGTAAGTAAACTCATCATTTGTTGTACTTGCTTACCAAAATTTATTTCTTGCTCATGATCTAATAAGGGGATGCGCCCAATTTCATGGAGATAAGTACGTACCAAATCCGTATTAGATAAAGATTTGCGATTTTGATCGCTTACGTCGATAGATTGATGAGATAGATATTTCATTTTTCTTTAATCTTGAGCAAAATTTCTTGATTTAGAAAAAAATGGCTTGCATTCCAAATATCAAACGTTAAGTATGCGCCACAATTTCTTCTAGCGATGACTAAATACGCTTGTCTATTTCAGAATTAACTTTTCTTAAGGTAAGAGCTTGATGTGACAGAAATTTGTCAAAGATTTGAATAAGTCATGTCTATAGTGAAGTGCTGAATATAAACTCAGTATTTTCTAGTCTTTAAATAGTCAACACTTAGATATGCTTTGATTGCTGTGTAAAAATATCAAGATTTAGTTAATATAGTAGAAGCGCTATTTATCCTTAAAGAACTCTGAGAGAGAATTTCTACATAAGACAAACTTGGCATATACGTAATCGGGTAACAAATTACTCTAGGAAAGGACTGAGAAGAAGTCCTCCATGAAAATAGTTGGCATTTAATCTCTGGTCGAGTTTGAGTACAGAACCTTTACCAAGATTACGTTCAAAGATTTTGCTATAGTTGCCCATAGATGCAATAATGCGTCTCTGCCATTGTTGATCAAGACCTAGTTCTGGTGCCAAAATCGGCATTACTCCAACTCCACCTGCATACCATCGAGTTTCCGGTCTATCTGCATTGATTAAAGTAGTCACTGTCCACGCAACGATCGCTGACCATTGTGCGTCTTGTGTTCCAGTGGCAGCTATGATTGGAAAGGTGCTGAGAAACTCTGGCAGGATGCGGCTAGACAATCGGTTCACCCCGGAATCGAGGCGAATATTGGCCAGGGTTGTCACTTCACCTGCGATCGCATGACAATTCTGCACGTTGTATGTATCAATCATTTCGCCATCTTCCGAAAACGCCCGACGCAACCAATTTTTGTGCAGTGTCTCAAAGTAAGCTGTCAGGCTGCGTTCAACGGAACTACCAATCATAAAACAAATACTGTTTCCCGAAAGGTCGCTGACATGTTGTGCGGCTGAAGTTGATGCCACCATTACGGCCTCTGATTCCAGAAAGACCGTCGGGCCAGGTACTATAGAGCCAGCTAGTTTCTGGGCGTTAATTTCTGAGCCTGTGAGAAAATACACATCATCCTGCTGCTTACGTACAGCATCAAAGTCTTTATCTGTTTCATACTGATGATATTCAATCCGGTCAGGAGAGCCGAGAACTGCGGCGGCGATCGCCCGACAAACATCAACGTTCAGTCCACTCCACACACCAGGCTTGACTTCACTCGCTAAACCCATACGCTCAACGCTACCACAACGAACCACATTGTGCGCCTTGACACGTTTAATGGTAGAACCCGCCTGAGCAGAGGAAGTCGAGCAGCAAATACCGAACATAGTCAGTAATATCAACAAAAAGCGCATAAATTCTCCTAATTCTGCGTTGAAAACAAGCCTAAGTAACAGAATAGGGATGTGAGATGTAAAGAATATCATTACCTAAATCCTCACACCCCTACACCCATTTCTAGGCTGGGTTTCATCTCAACTTAATGGTTCGCCGCCGGATAGGTACTTGGCAGAGGGTTAAAACCTGCGGGGATGGGGTTAACGATTCCCTGACGCTGATCCTCTGGGGTAATGCCAATTGCTTGGCAGCCTTTCCCACCATAGTGGGGTAGTGTGTTGACGACGCTTTCGGGAATTTTCGCAAAAGACGCTGGTAGTGGGGGCGAAATACCTAGTAGACGCTTGGGATCAAAGCCAGACAACAGACTGTCGGTAATGGGCGAATTGATATCTCTGGGGCCAAGATACCTCTGTTGAAATCCTGGCGGCCCATACTGGTTAAACTGGGGAGAATTGCCAGCGGCCAGTGCTTGTGCTTCATCAGGTAAGCTGGCGAGTGGGGGTAATCCAAAAATAGTGTTGATTGTCTCGATGACAGAATTGTGATCTCCCTCCACATGGGAGACTGCGTGTGTGCGTGCGTAAGGCGAAATCAGAATTAAAGGCACACGGACACCACGAGATAACGGTAATCCATCAGGGCCATAGGACAGAATGCGCGGTGGAACGTGGTCATAAAAACCGTCTGACTCATCATAGGTAATGATGATGGCACTTTGCTGCCAGAGTTTTGGATTGGAAGCGATCGCATTAATTACACGAGCCGCCATTGCCTCACTGAGTTGGCGATCGGTATAGCCTGGATGATCGTCGTCACCTGATTTTGCTGCGTTGATTGCTGCAATCTCATCTGCGGGTGTGTTGGGGTTAGTAATCGCTGGTTTAAGTCCCTGCTGATTATTGTAGCCGCCGCGAATATAGAACACGCCGCCTTTGGGCAGGGAATCTTTAGCTATGTCGGTAAAGAAGTCATTCAACCCCCGCAGATTTTTGCTCACTTCTGGCGTATTGGCGATATAACCAAAATACTGTGCGCCGTTGTGATGACTCACATAGGCATTATGGGAAGCAACTCCGTTTGTATCTGTCGGTTCGAGGTCGTAACCTTCTTGATACCAGCGCCAATTGACAGGCTCAGTCCGCTGTTTCTGAATATAGGATATATCTTGCTGGATATCAGGTAAATCAAATAAAGGATTTTTGTTGCCTGCTAAGACCGACTGAATTGTGCGCCCTTGAAAAGTCAGTGGTAAGCTGGCAAAAGTCAAGTTAGTCGCAATGTTGTTATCAGCGTAGCTCTCATTCGCGCCAGCAGGTTGTCTGTTATTAATGGTTGTGTCAAATTGGGAGCCGTAGAAGGGCTGCGGGTCATTGACTATCGGTACTCCCTGAGTTGTGCCAGTATGACTACCTACGGTGTAAGATTGACCGTTAGCACCATGCTTCACCCATTGGGTTTCACCAGCTTGTCCCGCGAGGATGGCTATGGCATTTGGCGTGGATGGTGTATCTTCCGTGGCAAAGATATTGTCGAAAACAGTGAAGCGACTCGCCCATTTCCAGAAGAAAGGAATAGTGTCACAGTCAATGTGAGACATCACCAGTTGGGCAAATTGTTTACCTCTGGCAATGTTAGCGGTTCCGCCCCTAGAAGCAAAGCGATTATATTCATCAGATGCGAACTGATCCATTTGCGGTTTGCCGTTCACAACATGGAGTTTGTTGGCTAATCCCGTGTGTGAGTGGTCTACGCTGTCAACAACGCTAGAATTTTGCTCTGGCCCCAGGCGAAATGGCTGAACTTTGACTGTCAGTCCATTAACATCTGTGTATGTCTGTATAAAACCCGGTGTTTTTGCTGGTTCACGCGGCTTTTGTCCGTCTGAGTAAAGTCCGTTAACACCCGGTAAAGTTCCATACTCATTATCAAATGAGTGGTTTTCGTTGAAGAGAACGAAGACGTACTTGATTCGTTTCTGAAGTAGCCTTGTGAGTATTTGATTGGGCAGTTTGGGTTCTTTAGCCGGATTGTTTAAATATTTTGCTACATCTGGTGTCACATCTGCTTGGGTTGTAACATTGGAGTCTGGTTGCTCGGCGATCGCCAAATCAAGCAACATAGTGGTGGCGATGGGATAAGGTAGTAACAAAAGTGTTAAAGCAACAGAGAATTTTCTAAATCTTCTCAAAGCACATCTCCTTGATAATTTCTCACTCGTTAATTATTAATTGCGTTTTCTTGCTTGAAACGGGATATTTTGCTTAAGCCATACTTTATTTATCCTGAAGTTTCTCAAGACAAAAAACAATATCGATTTAAAACAAAACTATGCTACTTTTGTAGCTTTTTTTGTTTATTTTTTAGCCACAAACCCATAGTTATTGCAACTCCTATACCGCCAAAATTTTGAGGTTCAGGCACAGGCTGGCTTTTGGCAAAAGTAATTTGATTACCACCAAAACTTGGAACATTACCCAGGTCACTATTATCTAAGAAAATTCCATTCTTAGTACTGTCCACCCCTGTAAAATTGCGGTTGAAATACAACTCCAAACTGTACAAATTTCGGTTATCACCAGTTAATAAACCTGCATCTGCAAAAGCAAGTATATTTTCTTGAATGTAAGCTGTATTACCAGCTAAAGTGTTGGACAATGTTTGCAAAATGGTATTATTGCTAACTAAGTTAATAGTCCAACTTGTCAAATTCACAAAATCCGAACTAGGTAGCTGATCCGCATCTACTGTATAAGTTCCATTAAAAGAACCATTGGCTAAACTTACTGGTAAACCGATTGAGGCATTATCAGCAACAGGCGCAAAATTTCCAGAAATCTTGAATGTTGTTAAACTGAAAGCCTGGGCAGAATCTATCTTAATAGCTGCAAGCATAGCAAAACTAACTGCTACAGTCGTAGTTAGTTGGCATAACCTTATCAAAGGTATTGCATTCAGCATAAATTTACTCTCCATATTTGTTTCCATAGTTTTTTAAAGTACGCCTTACCGCAAGGAAAAGTAGCGTCATGTTAATACATAACTATGTTTATCTCTGAAACAAATTGGCTACAAAATGCTTAAGTTCCATGTTAGATGAATGTAAATAATCCAACTAACTAGATATTGGTCAATGATTACAGAACATAATAGTGCAATGTTTAGAAAAGGTTATGGAATGGTTAATATTATCGATTTACTTCAACTACAGGTTGATTTACACGCTGCTGGCTAAGTTATCTCATATCCGGCAAATCAGTTATGATTCCAAGAATCTGTGCAGAAATATCAAACCCTCTCCTCTGCACCTCTGCTGTCTTAATGAGAAGTCAAAAAAAACATTGGATATTGCTATATGCTTTCAGTAATTAGACTGAATCAAGCATAAATTGGTAAACAAAAGTGAATCTCCCTTTAATTACTCGCGCTGAAAAACATAACGAGAGAACAGCGATTATTACAGATGCAGGAGCATTTACCTATCAGGATTTGCTTTACTTTTCCAGTCAAATAGCGACAAGTCTTTTGCAGAATGTGGAAGATTTATCAGAACAACGAGTTGCTTTTCTTATCCCTGCTGGGTTTGAGTATGTAGCGACTCAGTGGGGAATTTGGCGTGCTGGCGGAGTAGCTGTACCTCTTTGTATTGTCCATCCGCGACCAGAATTAGAGTATGTCATAAAAAATTGCGGCGCATCGATGATTATTGCTCATCCGCAGTTTGAGGATATATTACGCCCGATCGCCACAGAACACAATTTGCGATTTATCCTCACCTCCGACGCACTGCCAAATTATATTGCTCGGCTTCCAGAAATAGATATGACTAGACGGGCATTAATTCTCTACACTAGCGGTACAACAGGTAAACCAAAGGGTGTGGTGACAACCCACCACAATATTCAAGCGCAAGTTACTAGCTTAATCACAGCTTGGGAATGGACATCAAGCGATCGCATTTTACACGTACTTCCCTTGCATCACATACATGGCATTATTAATGTACTGACTTGTGCTTTGTGGGCTGGTGCAGAATGTTACATGTTGAGCAAATTTGATGCTGAAGTTGTGTGGAATCGAATTTGCAATGGTGATTTAACTTTATTTATGGCAGTCCCGACAATTTATGTAAAACTAATCGCAGCTTGGGAAAACGCCTCTAGTGAACGCCAACAAACCATGACAGCAGGTTGTGCAAAAATGCGCCTGATGGTTTCTGGTTCCGCCGCTTTACCAGTGCAAGTTTTAGAAAAATGGCAAAAAATTAGCGGTCATTTTCTTCTAGAACGCTATGGAATGACGGAAATTGGTATGGCGTTATCAAATCCTTTACATGGTCAACGTCATTCAGGTTATGTTGGTCAGCCTTTACCGCAAGTCGAAGTGAGATTAGTTGATGAAAATGGAGAGTTAGTCCCACCAGGAACACCAGGAGAAATTCAAGTCAAAAGTCCTGGTGTATTTTTAGAATATTGGCAAAACCCCCAAGCAACAGCCAAAACCTTTCAAGATGGTTGGTTTTGTACAGGTGATCTTGCTGTAGTTGAGAACGGTAACTACCGCATTCTCGGCCGGATGAGTGTAGATATTATCAAAACTGGTGGCTATAAAGTTTCCGCTTTAGAAATTGAAGAAGTGCTAAGAAACCATCCAGATATTCAAGAATGTGCAGTGGTGGGAGTTGCTGATACTGAGTGGGGTGAGAGAGTTTGTGCGGCGTTAGTATTGCATCCACAACGTCAGTTGACATTAGAATCTTTGAGGAGTTGGGCAAAAGAGCAGTTAGCAGTTTATAAAGTCCCAACTAAAATTTTGCTAGTTGAGGAACTACCACGCAATGCGATGGGGAAAGTGACTAAGCCAAAGGTGGTTGAGCTTTTGCGTTAATCTTTAAAGCCTTACTAAAGATTGTGGCAGGCTGGAAAACGTGAAACTTTAGAGGACTATAGGGAAATCCCTCTTAACCCATACGTAAGAGGGATTTTGGGTATGGGCTTTTTGAGTACTAGGTTAAATTACTTGCTTTCTTAACTGCTTTCTTTAACTCTTCAAAAGTAATACTACCGTCTTCGTCGGAATCATACTGTACTAGTAACTCTTGGGGGCTACTGGTGTTTGTTTCTGATGAGATGACTGCACTTAAACCAGGACTTAAAAAAAGCTCATTAATGGAGATTTTGCCGTCTTGATCGCGATCTAAGGTATTAAAAAGAGATTGAAGCTCTTGCTCGGTTGCCATAAGTTTTTATCTGAATTAATCTTTTACTTTAATATTTTCAAATTAAACAAACTTATATCCAGAGAAGTAGAAACATGTATCGCTGGGGCTTAAATTAGTGAAATATTCTATTGCCTGTTCTACCCGTTCTATTAACCTCGCAGTATAAGATTACATAATTGTGCCTACGCAACATAACCTATGACTACCGCACCTTTAAGCTGGCAAGAACTAGAAACTCTCACCGACTATCAAATAGATACCGTTAATGGTCTGACCAATGCTAAAGCTCGGTTGCGCTTGTTTGGCAAACCCGAATCTGATGTGCGGGTAACGCTGTACCGCGATAACCACGCCTGGTGTCCTTACTGTCAAAAAGTTTGGTTATGGCTAGAGGAAAAGCAGATCCCCTATCGCATCGAAAAAGTAACCATGTTTTGCTATGGAGAGAAAGAAAGTTGGTACAAACGTAAGGTACCATCAGGAATGCTACCAGCGATCGAGCTAGATGGAAAAATTATTAAGGAAAGCGATGACATTTTGATCGCTTTGGAAAAGGTTTTTGAGCCATTGAGCCAAGGGATGGAAGACCGCACGGTGCTTCCTCTACGTCAATTAGAACGACTTTTATTTAGAGCCTGGTGCGCTTGGCTGTGTTATCCAGCAATTTCCTCTCAACAAGAAAAACGCAACCGAGAACAATTTATTGGAGTGGTGGCTAAGGTCGAGGAGGCTTTAGGTTGCACCCAAAGTCCTTATTTTCTCGATAGGTTCGGCATCGTCGATGTCATTTTTACGCCATATCTCGAACGGATGAATGCAAGCCTTTACTACTACAAAGGTTATTCTCTGCGAGAGGAAAACCCTCGCTTAAGTGCATGGTTTGCGGCAATGGAAAGCCGACCAACTTACCGTGGTACCCAGAGTGACTTTCACACCCACGCACATGATTTACCGCCCCAGATGGGGGGCTGTTGGGAAAATGGCGAACCCCAGATGCTTATCAATAAAGCGCGGGTAGATAACGGCCCCTGGTTCGGGCTACCAGATGTGACTTATCCAGAGCCGGAAAACTCGCGTATGGAAGCTCTCCAACGAACTATTGAGCATCGCGTCAATATTATCAGAGTTAACCCCTTAGATAATCAATTGTTTGATCAAGCCCTACGTTGTGCTTTAACACACATGATGACCGATGAAGAGTGTATACCTCCATTGGGATCTGATATCGGTCTACGATATTTGCGCGATCGCATTAATGTCCCCAGGGATATGTCTATTTATGCAGCCAAGCGATTGAGGGAATCCCTGGAGAAAACCGCAGCCCTTGCTGGTGATGGACAGCCAGACCCCATTCCCACTCAGCATCGACGAGATCAAGACCCGTCTAACTTTGTCAGAAAGTAGGATTAAAATCAATATATAACTGCTGGTTCGCCGACTTTTTTAGACGAACAAATCCTTGAGATATATTGGGTTAAATTCTGGTGTATAGTTGCTGAAGTTACTTGCTAGTAGCGGGCAGGATGTGGTAATTAGTCTTTTGGGACTGAAAAACTTCGCTATCTGACAACCAAACACCTGACTAATTTTATGGCTCGATGGATGTTACCAGTGTCAGGACTTGAAAAAATATAGATATAGCGATCGCTTGACTGAGACTTGATACCAAAAATCCACAATCCACTAATGCTATACAGACGATTTGGACGCACAGAATTACAGATGCCGCTGTTTTCTTGCGGCGGCATGAGATATCAGTTCAAATGGCAAGATGCTGCTTGGTCAGAAATTCCCGCAGACAACCAGAAAAACCTCGAAGCAACCATTCATAGATCCGTTGAAGTTGGAATTAATCATATTGAAACTGCCCGTGGTTATGGTAGCTCGGAAATGCAATTGGGAAAAATCTTGCCAACATTTCCACGGGAAAAATTGATTGTCCAAACTAAAGTTTCACCCGTTGCTGATGCCAAAGAATTCCGGCAGACATTTGAACAATCGCTGCGAAATCTCCAGTTAGATTATGTAGACTTGTTTAGTTTGCATGGCATTAATCATGCTGAATCTCTGGAATATAGCATTCGTCCTGGTGGTTGTTTAGATGTAGCCAAACAATTACAAGCCGAGGGCAAAGTTAGATTTATTGGCTTTTCTACCCACGGGGCTACAGATTTAATTGTTCAGGCAATTAATACTAATCAATTTGATTATGTAAATCTCCATTGGTATTACATTAATCAAACTAATTGGCCAGCAATTGCAGCTGCCAATAAACGTGATATGGGTGTATTTATTATTAGCCCTTCAGATAAAGGCGGACAGCTTTATAAACCACCACAAAAATTAGTGAATCTTTGTGCGCCTTGGAGTCCAATGGTGTTTAATGATTTGTTTTGTCTGAGTCATTCTCAGGTGCATACCCTGAGTTTAGGTGCAGCTAAACCCCAAGATTTTGATGAACACTTGAAGACATTAGCATTATTAGATGACTCATCAGAAATTTTGCCCCCGATTTTGGCGAGATTAGAAGCAGAAGCGATCGCCATTTTAGGGGAAGATTGGGTAAAAACTTGGCATCTCAACTTACCAAGATGGGAACACACCCCTGGCGAGATAAATATTCCCATGATTTTGTGGTTATGGAATTTAGCTAATGCTTACGATTTAGTAGACTACGCCAAAACCCGTTACAACCTCATGGGTAACGCTAGTCATTGGTTTCCTGGGAACAAAGCAGATAAACTCAACAAAGTAGATTTACGCCAATGTCTTAGCCGAAGTCCCCACGCCGATAAAATTCCTCATATTTTGGCGAAAGCCCATGAAATGTTGGGCGGAGAGGAAGTGAAACGACTATCGCAACAATAGATATGGCGTTTCATAATTTGCTGAAGTACTAATGATCTGAGTTTATCTGCGTCCATCCTCTTCTACTGGCAGTTAAAGTAACACCAAAAACTAAATTATCCTAAAATTGCGCCTAGTAGAGTGCGTCAGTTTAAGAACCTTAGTCATGTCAGAAAATGACGCACCCTACATTTTAAATGTTTTTTAATCAGTTCTTAATTCCTTATTTGTTGTGACTGACACACTGGAAAGCCACTACATTAAATTTATTTTTTCTTTTTTTATAAAATAAAACATTGATTTTTCTCTGAGCAATGTATTAATAGCATCATCAAAAGTACTTGAAAATTTTCCGATATTAAGGATAAGATACTCAAGCGTTAAAACGTTTTTTGTCAAGCATACAAATGCTTAATTTAGCATAAGTAAGAGCTAAATTAGGCTTACTGTCTCATGTTTAAAAAGCTCATTAATTTAGACATCAAAAATTAAATTAATTAGTTGATTGCTTGACACAAGAAAAAAGATCGGTGCTGTCAAACTTTTTTTAATATACTTCTGAGGCTGCGTAGATTTATGGCAATTATTACAGGTGACAATGGTAATAATATACTTCCAGGAACTCCAGACAACGATACTATTAGAGGACTTGGAGGCAACGATCAACTTAATGGTGGAGCCGGAGATGACATCCTAGATGCGGGATTAGGAACCGCAGACGAAGTGGATGGTGGCATTGGCATTGATACAGTCGTCATTGATTACTCCAGTTTAGGAACCAACGTCAGTAGATTGGGTAATTCCTATATCACCACAGGCAATCGCACCTTCTACAGCAATATTGAGCAGTTCAACATCACCACTGGTAGTGGTAACGACGAACTGCTTGGTGGAGTATTTAACGACATCCTCAATGGTGGTGCAGGCAATGATGTACTCAATGGTGGCGCAGGTAATGATGTACTCAACGGTGGTGCAGGTGACGATTTAATTACCAAAGGAGCCGGAGCAGATACAGTCGATGGTGGTACAGGAATTGATACTCTTGTGGATG